>JAQVDY010000011.1 GCA_028698215.1 Actinomycetota bacterium
ACCATATAAGGAGCCCACTCGTCAGTCCATGCAGTTTCTACATATACAACGTCATAAACACCGGTTCCTGCAACCAGCTCTACGTTCTCTTTAGAATATACTACAGGAGTAGCAATTCTCTCAATATTAACTGGTACACCTGTGGCCTCAGTAAATTTCTCGAAATAAGGAAGTGTCAGGTCAAAGGTAGAACCAGTTTCCAGAATAGTGTTCAAAGGAGTTTTGTTCTCTATCTCTGGAATATCTGCCAGAGAGAAAGCTTTACCCTCTACAACTTCTTCTGCTGGCTCTTCAGCAGCTGGCTCTTCAGCAGCGGGTTCTTCGGCAGCTGGCTCTTCAGCAGCTGGCTCTTCAGCAGCTGGTTCTTCAGCAGCTGGCTCTTCAGCAGCTGGCTGTTGTGCGCAACCAACGAATGAGAATGTAATTGCTAATGCAACTACAAGCAAGAGAATTAGAAATCTCTTCATAGCTCGTTACCTCTTTCTTACGTTTGCAATGTTAAAACCTTAACATCAGTTTTATTACAATCTAAATAAATAATCCTGTACTTAATATAGCTTATAATTTATCCCACCACCTCCTTCTATGAACAAGGTTGATATTCAGCCATTGTTTAAAAACTCACCTCCTAATAGCCTATAGTTATAATCAAAACTTAAAAAACCAAATTTTTCCTAGAATTTGGACCAGCTATTATAAAAGCTAATGTTTTACAGTAAGCAATTTAATCTTTTCAAAGAACTGCTGCCAAATAACTGGCAAAAATTTAATTGAACTTTTTATTTATATGAAACCTTGAATTATTAAATTAATTGTATCTAATTGAATTTGCGATTGATAATAATTATATTACTTTTATAGTTTAGTAATTTTAATCCCAATATGAGTTGTTTGTCAATTTATTCTTTTATCCCGGGTCTTATATGGTAATAGCAATCTTGGTACTTAAGAGGTTCCCCCGAGCTTTAATATTTAACCTCCCCGCAAATATAATGACTCATAACTTTTAACATATTTTCAATATATAGTCAAAAATAATTTCCTATTTTTATTCCAGTCTCCAGCAGCTTGACCCAAATCTCTAATAAATACTCTAGCGAATATTTTATGTTTAAAGCATACGGATATTATAAGCCTATTAAAGAAACTTTTAAAGAGAAAACCAGAATTTATTGCACTATTGCATATATTCTAAACATTTACATGATTGCAGTTCTGCATTTTTTAGGTTCAATTCTCTTTTACCCTTATATGGAAACCATTTAGTAAATATTTTTTAGCCAAAGTGGGAATATTTTGTAGATTTGAATATGAAACATATGCTGTTATAATATTGCCAATTTAAATGATTTATGGCCGTTAAATATGCCTTTATTTATAGTGAAGCTTTCGAGGGCAAAAATAAATCAATTGCTAACATTTTAAATTTGTGTAAAATCTATTCTGAACCAGGCAGTAAGTAACAACATTGTTCTTTTTTAAACCACTGCCCAAACATGTATTAATTATATTTTATATCAGGGAGGTAAACAGAATGAAATATGTAAAAAATATTCAGGATGCAGCCGCAGACCTTGATCCCCGGTCTCTAAGAGACAGGGTCAAGAATAGGGATAAGGCAGTACTCAGAGATACTTACTATCTGATAAATCCTGAAGACGAAGGCTGTGAATCCAGGAGATTGACTTTAGGACATACCACTATCTATCCTACTGGGACTACCACTGGTCATACCCATGATGATATGGAAGAAGTTTATTATGTAGCCATGGGAAAAGGGACCATGGTTGTAGGAGAAGACGAGTATGAAATTGAGCAGGGTGACGCCCTGTATGTTCCACCAGGTGTTTTTCACACCACCAAGCAATCCGGAAATCTTCCTTTAATCGTAGTTTGGGTAACCTGCAAAATAGACCCTGAAGAAAGATAGTTTCAATAATAAACAATTATAGGGAGCAAATATTATGATAAAAGGACAAATGCTTATTGGAGGTAAATGGATTAGCGCCGATAGCGGAGATAAAATTGATGTAGTGAATCCAGCTTTAGGAGAGGTCTTTGCGCAAGTTCCAAAAGCCCACAAAGAAGATATAGATAAAGCCATAGATGCTGCAAATTCTGCCTTTAAAGCCTGGGCATCATTATCTCCCTTTGCCAGGGGCAATTATTTAAGAAAAGCTAGCCGGCTGGTTGAAGAAAGAAAAGAAGAAATTGCCAAACTCATGACTCAGGAACAGGGCAAGCCTTTCCAGGAGGCCCTGGGTGAAGTGGAAAAAGGAGCAGATATCTTAACCTATTATGCAGAGGAGGGAGAGAGAATCTATGGCAGGATTGTTCCCAATGTAGAACAAGATATGGAGAGCAGGGTAATTTACCAGCCCATTGGAGTAGCAGCTGCCATATCCCCCTGGAACTACCCTATCGAGCTACTGGCCTGGAAAATAGGCGGCGCGCTGGCTTCAGGCTGCACCATGATTGCCAAACTTCCCTCCGAAACCCCGCTATCCCCTCTGGCTTTTGTAAAATGTGTACAGGATGCTGGTGTTCCCGCAGGAGTTATAAATGCAATTACCGGATCAGGTTCTGAAGTTGGACCAATCCTGTTTGACAGCAAGTTAGTAAAAAAGATAGCTTTCACCGGCTCTACAGATACCGGCAGGCAGGTACTCAGAGGTTGTGTGGATACTTTTAAAAAAGTGTCTTTGGAGCTGGGGGGAAGCCTTCCTACCATAGTTTGTAAAGACTGTAACCTGGACCAAGCCGTAAAGGGGGCAGTAAGGCGGTCTTTTAGGAACATGGGGCAAATTTGTATTGCCATTAACCGTATATATGTGGATGAAAATATATATGAGGAATTTATGGAAAAATTTGTGGAAGAAACCAAGAAGTTAACCATTGGCGATGGTTTAAAGGAAGAAGTTAATCTGGGGCCCATGTGTACTATGGGAGGAGTCAACACCGCTAAACAGCATATAGAAGATGCCCTGGCTAAAGGGGCTAAGCTGGCTTACGGAGGACACAAACCACAGGGTAAAAAATATGAAAAAGGCTTCTATTTTGAACCTACCATTTTAAGGGATGTAACTCATGATATGCTGGTTATGCAGGAAGAGACCTTTGGGCCGGTAGTAGGCGTTATGCCTTTCAGCAGCATTGAAGAAGCAGTTGAGCTGGCCAATGATTCTGTATACGGACTGGCAGCAATAGTATTTACCGAGAGCCTTAGTCTGGCTAATTATTTATCCAAAAATATAGAAGCTGGAAATGTAGCCATCAATAATGTAGATGCCGGAGTATTATATGCACCCTACGGAGGCTGGAAAGACAGTGGATTTGGACATGAACACGGCCCTGAAGGTTTATATGAATACCTCTTAATAAAACATATAAGAGTAAAATACCTTTAAACGAGGGGAGAAAAATGCAAGAACAATATATAATAGGTACCGACATCGGGACTTCGGGCTGTAAGTCAATAATAATAGACAGCAACGGAAAAGTAGTGGCCTCGGCCATGGAAGAGTACCCTTTGTATACACCCAAGCCGGGCTGGGCGGAACAAGACCCTAATGACTGGTGGGAAGCCACTGCCAAAACCATAAGGGCAATAATCAACAACAGCGGTATAGACCCTAAGAACATAAATGGCATCGGCCTTTCCGGCCAGATGCATGGACTGGTAGCTTTAAATAAAGACCATCAAGTAGTCAGGCCTGCTTATCTGTGGAATGATCAAAGATCCCACCAGCAATGCCAGGATATTTATGAAGCTGTAGGAGGCAGGGAAGAACTGCTGAAATATACCAATAACAGCATGCTGCCGGGGTATACTGGAGGAAAAATTTTGTGGCTCAAACAGGAAGAGCCGGAAAATTACCAGCAATCGGTAATATTTTTAAATCCTAAGGATTATATCAGGTTCAAGCTAACCGGTGAATTCGCTACCGAAGTATCAGATGCTTCAGGAACTGGTTTGTTTGATGTAAAGAATAGAAGGTGGAGCCATGAATTGCTGCAGATACTGGAGATACCTTTGGAACTATTACCAAAATGTTATGAATCACCAGAAATTAGCGGTTACTTGAGCCAGGAAGCAGCTGAAGCTACCGGGCTGTTAAAATCAACACCGGTGGCGGGAGGGGGCGGAGATGCGGTAATCCAAACCACCGGAACCGGACTGATAATCGAAGGTATATTGGGAATAACCCTGGGTACAGCCGGTGTAACTTCTATGGGCCTTAATAACTATACTTTCAACCATACCGGTAATTTCCAGGTATTCTGCAACAATGCTCCCAGTAAATGGAATATTATGGGAGTTACCCTGGCTGCCGGCGGATCATTTCAGTGGTTTAAGAATATGATGTGCAAATACGAAAACAAGGCAGCAGAAGAAACTGGCCAGGATGTTTATAAAATCATTGATGAAGCAGTGGAAAAAGAATCTGAACCTGGAAGCAAAGGCTTGGTCTTTCTTCCTTACCTCATAGGCGAAAGATGCCCTTACCCTGATCCTAATGCCAAAGGTTTGTTTATCGGGGTTACTTTAAGGCACAATCATGAAGACTTTGCCAGAAGCGTAATGGAAGGGGTTACTTTTAGCCAGAAACAGATCTATGAGCTTATGACAGAAATGGATAAGAACTTGGTGGCCAAAGAAATAAGGGTATCCGGAGGGGGTTCTTCCAGTAAATTATGGAGACAGATGCTGGCAGACATATTCCAGCTTCCGGTAAAGACAGTCAGTGGAAGCAAGGAAGGCGGGGCTTATGGCGCCGCCCTGGTAGCTGGGACCGGCTGCGGTATTTGGGATAGTGTAGAGCAGGCTACCGAAGTGATTAAAACCGAAACCGAGGTATTTCCTAACAGCGCTAACCAAAAGATATATGATGAGCTGTTTGAAATATATAAGAGTCTCTATCCTACTTTAAAGCCTACTTTCGACCGTATGTCAGAAATATAAGCCAATCTACAGGCCATCAGTAAAGCTGGTGGCCTGTTTTTTACCAATAATAAATAGAAACCATTTCCCAGACTACCCCAAGCAAAAACAAGCCCGCAGACAATGATATTATAGTAATAGACATCGTACGGGGCTTAAATTTATAAAAAGAAAAATATTCTCCATAGCTTAACATCATCAACCTGTAAGCAGTTTCTACTGACACCAAAAAAATAACATCGCCAGGTATGTTTTGGGCATGCCTAATAGTGCCGGTAAACAAAAAAATAATTATAAAAAACCCAGTTATAAAGCTCATGGGAAGCGTAGTCTTAAGATAACCCAGCCCAAAGTAACCAAGAGTGGAAAAGAGGTTACCGAAGAAGATTATAAGAAAAATATACAGTGGGGCCATCCCCTGGCTGTACTGGCGTATTCCAAAAAAATTCTGAAGAACCCTAAATTTATCAATTATGAATAAGGATGGGTTCTGCCAGAAGTAGAAAAACAGGTACCCTGCTAATGCCCCTGCTGAAGCCAGGATTATAGCCAACACCAGTATCCTGTTATATTTTTTTATCATACCTGCCTTCTGGCTAAAACTTTGATCATAGCCTCCGTAACTTCCTCATCAAATTGGGTTCCTGAATTCTTTTTTAGCTCCTCAATAGCTTCAGTTTTAGTAAGGGCCCTGGTATAAGGCCTGTCTGTAGTCATAGCATCATAAGAGTCAGCTACACATAAAATTTTAGCAAATAATGGTATTTGATTCCCTTTTAGTCCCCGGGGATAGCCGCTGCCATCAATCTTTTCATGATGATACAATATGGCAGAGGCAGCATCCTTTAAGAAAGTTATCTCCTTTACAATTTCGTACCCTACTTCTGGATGTTTTTTTACTTCCTGCCAATCTTCTTCACTCAAAACAGTAGGTTTATTTAAAATGGATAAATCAACCTGTATTTTCCCTATATCATGTAAATTTGCCAGATTCTTAATTATTTCAATATCATATTCATTAAGCTTCATTTCCCTGGCCACCGCCTCGCTGTAAGTAGCTACTCTTATGGAATGGCCTGCAGTATAGACATCCTTTGCCTCCATTATCTTTACAATCTGTAAAATACTGTTTAACAGAGCTTTCCTTTCCTTGATCCTTAGAAGATAAGTATACTGTGCAATTATTAGAGGCAGCGATGTAAACAACAGAGTAAAAGGCCCATATGCAGAGTACAAGAAAGATATGGCCAAGGCCATCAAAGTCAAGAATATATGGAAAGGTATGAGCCAGGCAAAGTTAAAAACCCATATATTTAAGAAATTTGCAGATTCGCTTATAGATATGGCCCCAGTAGTCAAAGCAGTGTTTAGTATGAAAAATATAAATGCTGATAAGAAAATAACCCCGATATTTTTTGGAGATAGGAAATTATTGCCGGACCGGTCAAACCAAAATTCAAATATTATGCTGGCCGCAGCAATGGATATAAGGTACTGGCCAGCGTTAAAAAAGTGCTTATAATAAGGAGTTTTCCTTACGAATTCCTTAATATTAAATACTGAAATAATGGTAACCAGGCAGGCAGTAGAAGGACCAAAAAGAATCAGGCTGGCCAAGGTAATACCAAAATTAACTGATACGCTGCCAGTCTTAGGGAGTGGAGACGAAAGGTTATCTGACACAAATACCAGAAAACCAAACAACCCCACTCCCAACCAGGAAACGCTACGATAGCTTATAATTACATAAACCAACAAGGCTATGCCAATTATAAACACAGCGTGAACATAGAGCTGTAGAATCAACTTATTAGTTTTGCTCACTAGTTTTGTTTACCTTTTAATTCAAATATAAAAAATTATACCAAAACAAGGCGATTTAATATAATCTTTCTACCATCTTACTGTAGAGCAAATACCAACCAATGATCCTAATACGATCAATACTCTCATTAACTTCTTCATTGTTTTCACCTCCCTTTCTTTTTTAAATATCTTTTCTACCATCTTACTGTAGAGCAAATACCAACCAATGATCCTAATACGATCAATACTCTCATTAACTTCTTCATTGTTTTCACCTCCTCCTTTAAACTTATCGCTGTTAACCACTTTCATACCAGGCTTTCAAAATATGTAGATATTCCACTATTTGGTCAAAAAAGATCAGAACCAGTATAGTTATTATTAGTATCAATATTATAAAAATAGATGCTTTTTCCCAAAAGGTAAGGCCTCTTTTTTCCTTATTATCCCCTTTCATATCACTCCCCTAAATGCTTTTCTGGGTCCTTCTTTCAATAAACTCTTCAATACTGCTCTGGGGAATTCTCCAGGAACTCCTCCCTTCTCTTATCTTGAACCCCTTAAGGTCTCCGGTTTTTAAAAGACTCCAAATATTATCCACGGAAAGTTTCAAAATTTTTGCTACCTGTTCTGCAGTATATAGGACAGGAGCTTCTTCTCCGGCTGGTGAGGCTAATTCCTCTTTTCCTATAAAGTTATTCAAGAATTCCTCTAAATCAGTTTCATTTATCCTTATGGCTTTACCCAGCCTTATAGCTGGTAATTTTTTCAACATGACCATTCTTATTATCTCTGATTCACTAATCCCCACTAGCTCCGATACTTCACTGATGGTATATAATTTTTTTTCCTGTTCCATTTTAAATAATCATTTCTTCCATAGAGTATAGTTGCTGCTGCATATCAGGGAATCCCTGAATGGTTTGATCCTGATTTATGATAGGAATCCATCCCCTCAAATCTATGTTTAGTTCCCTTTTTAAGTTTTTTTTCTGGCTTTCATCTGCAGGCGCCCTGTTTATAACAGCTTTCTGGTATTGCTGTTGAGGTAAATACTTCAATAGTTTGTTTGCCCTGCCAACCGCCCCCATATTTGGGGTTAGAACCAGTAGCAGCTTAGTGGAAATATTGATCATCTCCAGTACATTGTTTTGATAACTATAGGGAAGATCAACTACTATGTAATCATATTTTTTCCGGGCAGAGTAAACCATTTCATCTATCATATCTACGGTAATCTGGTCACTCTGTTCAAGAGTTAATGGTGGCTGTAATATATCTATATTTAATTCCTTTAGCTGATAAATAGATTCCCATAAGGATTGTGGACTTTTTTCAGTATTCTTAATAAATATCCCCATGTTTGGTATTTCCGGCAGGTTTAACCTAAATGCTAAATCAGTTTGTCCTTCCCCAAGGTTAAAATCAATTAGTAATACCTTAATTTTTCCCAGGTTGGCCATATAATAGGCAATGTTTAATGCTAAGCTGGTTTTACCAACTCCTCCCTGTACTGAAAATAAAGAAGTTACCTGCTGGTTAATAACCCGGTAGTTTTCCTTTTCACTTTCCAATCTTTTTATTATATCTAGAATATTGCTTAGATGTGCCCAGCTATTAAGCTCTTTTATATATATGTTTCCGTCTTTGGCTTTGCTTTTACCCGCAACGATCAATTCACACTGGGTATTTTCAGTAATATATTTCTTTATATTATATAACTGAGGTATATCTTGGGTAATTATTATATATTTTGGCATATATTCCTGTATTATGGATATTATATGGTTTAAATTTGTTTGTACCAGAATATTAAAATTTTTTATATCTATATTATGTATTCTACTAGCTAATTCCTGGTTTTTGGTTATTATTAAAATAAATTCCATGCTTTTTTTAAGTTATTATTAGCTTTTTTTGGGATTAAATTTTTTTATATACTTTATTATGGTAATTATAATATATTTTTAGTATTTTTTTGTCAATTTTGTATTTTATATTATATTATTAACTATTATTAGTTAATAATATATATTAGGTAATAGTTCTCTATATCATTAGGTATTTCAGGGTTATCAGTTATTTTTTTTACTTAATTAATGTATTGAGATAAATTATGGCTTATTTCTGTAGTAATTCTGATATAATGTCTTTTTGGAGGGGTTTTTTTATTGATACCTGCTTATAATTTGACCTATGTCCAGATAATATGGTTATGTTTTGGGGAGGCAAATTTAGTTTGGAGGCAATAAGTTTAATTAAAGCTTTGTTAGCCTTTCCCTTTTGAGGTGCTTTGGCAAGCCTTATTTTTATGTATTTTCCATGCCAGCCATCAATACTGTCTACTGAAGAACCTGGCCGCACATAAATATCCAGTATCTCATTTTTCATCAGTCTTGAAGAAATCATCAATGATATCAGGGTTAGCTATATCCAGGCTTTTACCCTTTTTACCAATATTGAAATCCTCTTCTTCCTCTTCTTCCTCTAACATGTTTTTCTCTTCTTCAATATCTTCTACCGGTTCAGCTGTTTGTTTTTCTAACTGCTCTTCTTCTACTGGAATAGGTGTTGACTGGTCTTCTGGAGCAGGCCCGCTATTTACCCTATCTGATCCTTGTTTGTCCTGCAGGTTATCTTCTTCTAACTGAGCCAATTCTTCCTGCTCCTGGAGCCGGTCCTGGCTTTCTGCATCCTGGCTGCTAAGCTCTCCAGTTTCACCTTTTTCAAAACCTTCTAGATTTTTAAGGGCATCCTGTAAATATTGTTTCAGGCTCAAGTATTTTTCCTTTACCTTAGCCATATCATGCTCAATACCCTCTTTTTTCAACTCCAGGTCCCTCAATTCGTTCTCTGCTTCTTCTTTGCGCTGATTATAAATATTATCTGCTTCCAATTTAGCTTTTTGCTTTATATCTTCCGCCACTTTATGGGCAGATATTAAGGCGTCCTGAAGAACCTGCTTCATTTCATCGGAGTCATTGGTTCTATCGTACTTCAATTTATCCACAGTTTCCTGCAATTCATTGGTTTTCTTAGCTAAACGGTCAAACTCTATGGAAATCATATCTAAAAATTTATCAACTTCTTCTGGTTTATAGCCCTTAAACGCAATATGAAATTCTTTCTTTTGAATATCTCCTGAACTTATTGGCATAGTACTCCTCCTGTCAAATTATTACCCTATACATAATTATCCTTAATAAAAATATTATAACCTGTATAGCCAAAACAGCCACTATAAAAGATAAATCCATGTATGCCCTGCCTACCCTTACCATAGGTATGATACGCCTGAATATCCTTAAAAAAGGATCAGTTATTTCCATAATAAACCGGTAAAAAGTTAACCATATTCCTCTAGGCCTAAAATTAAACCAGCTCAATACAGCTCTTAATATTATAACCCAAACATAAATCTGTAAAAAATAAATAACCAAGTCAAAGGCAATTTTCATGATGCCACTCCTAACTGTCCTGCAAACTTTCCAATTCAAATGCCCTTTTTACTGCGCTATCCAAAGCCTTGCCAACTATATCCGACATACCGCTGCTGCTAAACTGCTCCAGGGCCCTTTCTGTGGTGCCTCCAGGAGAGGTGACCATAGCAATCAGCTGCTCCAGGTCCTTGCTGCTTTCCTTTACAAGCAAAGCTGATCCTTCCATGGTAGATATAACCAGCTTTTTGGCAGTTTTCTTATCCATACCCCTCTCTGCAGCAGCATCTATTAAATATTTACAGAATTGGAAAAAATAGGCTGGCCCACTACCGCTTAAAGCGGTGGCCAAATTCTGGTATTTTTCATCTATTACCACCGTCTCTCCCAAACCAGCAGTTATCTGCCGGGCAAAGGCCAAATCATGGGGACCGGCATACCTGCCCCGGCTTACTATAAAAACACCCTTTTTAACCAATGCAGGAGTATTGGGCATAACCCTGATAACTGCTATTTCACCCAGCTTCTGTTCAAAATAGCGGGTAGATATACCGGCTAGGATACTTATTATGCTTTTGCCTTCAACACTGCATGATTTTATTTCTTCTACAAAATCCTGTAGGTTCTGGGGTTTAATAGCTAACAGAATATTCTTAGCCTCTGCTGCTTCTGCCAAACTGCCAGATATTTTAACAGAGTAAGTAGCTTGAATAAATTTTAGCCGGATTTTGTCCCGGTCGTAAATTACTATACTGCTGCGGTCCAAAACCTTTGAATCTATTATTCCCTTCAGCAGGGCTTCCCCCATATTGCCGCAACCTATTATAGCCAAACAATACTGCAATCTAAAACAACCTCCTAAAATTGGTTAAATAGCCCTTTTTCCTTTAATAATTCCTTGTCCTCTGAGTTAACCTCCACATTATAAGGGGTAATTAAATATACCCTATCGGCGACCTTTTGTATGCTGCCTTCAAGGGCAAAGGTCATCCCACTGCAGAAGTCGATGATTCTTTTAGACAAATCCATATTGGTATTTTGAAGATTGATTATCACTGGAATAGCTGATTTAAAATTCTGGCCAACAATCTGCATTTCTTCAAAATTATGAGGCTCTGCTATAAATACTTTTGATTTCGGTTCCGGCTTTACCGGATTTAGGAAAGACACTTTACGTTTGGACCGGCTAGAGCCTCCTGACCGGCCGCCACCATAATATTTCTCCCTTAAATCGTAATCTTCCTCATTGCTGTCTTCCTGGATGTTTTCCTGATCATATTCTTCCGGATCCGAAAAACCTAGAAAAGCTAGCGTTTTCCTGATTAATCCGCTCATTTCATCTCCTTTGCTACTTTTATTGCTACTTAAATAATACTGAGCCTACCCTTATCATAGTGGCTCCTTCTTCTATTGCTATAGTATAATCATTGCTCATACCCATAGACAGCTCAGTAAGAGCTAATTGACTAAATTTACGGCTGTAATTATCCCTTAGTACCCTGAGTTCTCTAAATATATCCCTGATATAGTCAATATCCCGGCTTAAGGGAGCCATGGCCATAAATCCCCTAACCTCAACATGGGAAAGCTTAATGGCTTCCCCAAACAGTTCTTCCAACTGTCCGGGCTCTGCCCCATATTTGGACTCTTCCCCAGAAACATTTACTTCTATCAGAACTTTTTGTACCTTGTTATTTTTGCCCGCCTCCAGGTTTACTTTCTCTAATGTACTTATTTTATCTATAGAATGTATATATTCAACCAAGGGCACCACTATTTTTGCCTTCCTGCTCTGTAAATGTCCGATAAAGTGCCAGACAGCATCTTTTTTTACCAGAGAGGCCTTTTCTACTAAATCCTGGGCCCTGTTTTCTCCCAGGTTAATAATTCCACAATCTATAATCTCCTGGATTGATTCCGCTTCTGCATATTTGGTAGCTGCTATAATTGTAACTTCTTGCGGCTCCCTGCCTGCTTTAAGGCAGGCCTGGGCTACCTTCTCCTTAAGCTCTTCAACCCTATGTCCGTAATCCAATTACTACCCCCTGATAATACCTATGGCTGCCTGTCTTCCGGTAACTTTTGCCCTGCGGTAAGAGAAAAATCTCTTATCACAGAAAGTACACAGCCCGGAGTCTACTATGTTTTCTAACGGAATCCCTGCCTGCAAAGCCTGGGTTTTATTTAAATCAGCCAAATCCATAAAAATTTGTCCGTGATCAAAATCATAATAACTGCCCTGGCCGTAAGCGCCGGTAAACTCCGCTAACCTATTTTTATCAACCCGGTAACAGCATCTCCTTATGCTGGGGCCTAGAAAAACCAGGCAATCCTCAGGCCTGCTGTTCCAATAATTAATTATAATCTGAATGGTTTTGCCTAAAATCTTAGCCAAAGTCCCTTTCCATCCGGCATGGACTGCAGCAATGACCTTTTTTATTTTATCTGCCAGTATTATCAGATTACAGTCCGCCCCCATAACCATCAGGGCACTATTTTCCACCTGAGTAATCAAGGCATCTGCCTCAGGAGCACTATTGTCCCAAAAGCTAAGGTTGCCCTCATTAAGACTGATTGCTTTATCTGAGTGAACCTGGCATAAATCATAAAGCCTATCCCCCAAATCCAACTTTTTTAGCACTTGTTTTCGGTTAGCGCTAACCCGGCTTAAATCATCACCCACGTGAAAGGCCAGGTTCAAGGAATCATAAGGACCGTTACTAACCCCTCCGTAACGGGTAGTAAAATAAATGCCTATCCCCTGTTCCCTTAATCCCTGGGGGCTAAATACGGGCATGCCCTCCAGGTTTATTTCCTTTAGGTCATACATCCTATTTATCTTTATCTTTTCTTAAAAACGTAGGTATGTCCAGATAGTCATCATCCATAGAACCAATTTCATCAGTTTGGGCTTCCTGCTTTGTTTCCTGCTCTTTTTTTTCTTCGGCAAAGAAGTCTTTTTCAAAAACCTTATCTATTTCTTTCTGTTCTTTTTCAGGCTCTTTTTTCTTCTCCTTACCCACAGTCTCAATTATTTTATCGCTAAAACCAGTAGCAATAATGGTTACCTTTATCTGCTCATTCATGTTTTCATCGATAACTGCTCCAAAAATTATATTAGCATCTGAGCTGGTTGCATTCCTTATAATTTCAGCAGCTTCATTAACTTCAAATAATTTAAGGTCGGGGCCTCCGGATATGTTTAGCAGAATGCCTTTGGCACCTTCAATAGAAGCTTCAATGAGGGGGCTGTTAATTGCTTTCTGGGCTGCCTTTATAGCCCTGTTTTCGCCAGATGCGACCCCATCACCCAACAAGGCATTACCCGCATCCTTTATCACTGCTTTCACATCAGCAAAATCCAGGTTGATAAGGCCGGGTAAAGTTATCAGGTCTGTAACTCCCCTGATGCCTGCCTTAAGTACATCATCTGCCAGTTTAAAAGCATTAAGCAGGGTGGTGTTCTCATCTGATATTTCCAATAATTTGTCATTGGGAATAATAATAAGGGTGTCTACTTTACCACTTAGCTCTTTTATGCCTTCCTCGGCAGTAATCATTCTCTTGGTTCCTTCAAAGGTAAATGGCTTGGTTACCACTGCTACGGTCAAACAGCCCATTTCCTTGGCTACTGAAGCAATAACCGGGGCTGCCCCTGTGCCTGTACCACCGCCCTCACCACAGGTTATAAATACCATGTCCGCATCTTTTACTGACTCTTTTATGGAATCAATAGACTTTTCTGCGGAAACCCTACCAATTTCAGGATTAGATCCCGCGCCCAGCCCGGAACCGCCAATCAGTATTTTTTTATCTGCATTAGACATCATCAATGCCTGGGCATCAGTATTTATTGCTATAAACTCACAACCATTTATATTATCTTCCATCATTCTATTAACAGCGTTGCTTCCGCCGCCGCCAATTCCAATAACCCTTATTACTGCATAATAATTTTTATCGAACTCAAGATTCACCTTTTTCCCTCCTAAAATCAGCTTTTTAATATCTTATTTATAAATTCCTTAAACCTGGACAGAAAACTGCCGTTTGATCTCCTATCATCATAAGGTTCTGCACTGGCAAAAGTCTTTAACTGAAATGCGTATTTAAGCAGTCCTACCCCAGTTGAATATATGGGATCATTTACTACCTCGGAAGGGCCTTCCACATCACATGAAACTCCTATTCTTACCGGTAGATTAAACTCTGAATGTGCTATATTGGCAATTCCTTTCATCTGGGAAACCCCTCCAGTAAGAATCACTCCGCAAGGCACTGAATACATAAACCCGTAACTTTCAATCTTCTCCTTAATAAGCCTCAGAAGCTCTTTTACCCTGGAATTTACAATAGTATACAGCCTTATATTAAGGGTAGCTTTATTGCGGTCAATTTTTATATCCCCCATATTAACCCGGTTAAGGGATTCATAAAAATTATAATCAACATTAGCGAACTTCCTTTTGATTTCTTCAGCTTTAGAAAAGGGAATATTGAGTCCAATAGATATATCATTAGTAATCAGGTCTCCCCCTACTGGAAGGCAATAGGTAAACACCATCTTATTATCCTTATACACCGCCACATCCGTGGTGCCTCCCCCAATATCTAGAAGAATTGCTCCACTCTCCTTTTCATCAGCAGTAAGAACCGCTTCACTGGAAGCTAAAGCCTCCAATATTATATCTTCCACTTCAATATTGGCAGCTTTAATGCTATTAACCGTATTCTTAATCAAAGTAGCGGAACCATATACTACCATTAACTCTACTGCCAGCTTTTCAGTAGCTAAACCTACCGGATCTATTATTCCTTTCTCATCATCGACTACAAACTGCCTTATAAGGGTATGGATGATTTCATTTTGTGCCGGAAGGCTAATCTTGTTAGCATGGCCCAGCAGCCTGTCTAAATCTGACTTTCTTACTATTTTATTTGGAGAATTTATATTTATTTCGCTCCAATTGTTCACTACGGAAATATGTTTCCCGGTAACTCCGATATAAGCGGCGTCTATGAATAACTTAGTGTTTTTCTCCGCTGCTTCAATTGAATTAAGAATGGATTTAGTAGCTTCATTTATATCAACCACAATACCTTTTTTAATACCCTTACAGGGCGATGTTCCAAAGCCTTTTATTTCTAATATGCTGTTCTTCCTTAACCTTCCAATCAAGGTAACCACTTTAGTAGTTCCTATATCAATAGCTGCAATATATTCATCCTTAGCAGGCAAATTCTACCTCCCCATCAGTTTATTACCGGATTCTCAAAATTTGTTAAATCTATTATATTATAATTTACATCATCTTTTAATAATTCTTTTAATATGCTCAATTTTTGCGGAATATGGTCACTACTGCCAAATACTACCCTGCCCCCCTGATTGGTTATAAAAATAATATCGCCCAGCCCGCTTTCTACCTGCGCATGTTTGAAAATTGTTCTGAGCTCATTATCCATACTGGAATAAACTTCTCCACAGCTAAGAACATTCTTCTTAGCCACTTTATCTCCTATTTCCGGCTTAAAATCAAGAGCATTTACTACCAGGACTATTTGATTGTATTGCTCCAGTTCCTGGGGGCTTATTGATTCTAAAACCACTCCTTGATTATCCAACAAAAAATAGCCACCCCGGTAATGAGCAATTAAGAAAGGTTTTCTTTCAATTACTGCTACCGACACCTTATCTGGAAATACTTTACTGAAATTTATTTCTTTTACCCAGCTGCAGTCCTTAAAAATAACTTCTTCTACCATTTTCTGGTCGACCTCAAAAAAGTTTTTACCCTTAAATGAGCCCAGGCAAGCACTCAATTCCTGCTGGCTGTAATGCTGGTAACCGCTTATTTCAATCTCCTTTATTTTAAAGTATTCACTATTATAAAAATAGTTTAATCCATATACTGCTGCTCCCAAAAACAGGAACATCAAAAAAAATTTAAAAAAATACCAGAACCTTCTTAAGGCTACTTTTCTTCTGCGGGCAGCTATTTTTTTGTTTTCAGCTTTTCTACCATTCATTTAAATTTTCAAATCAGCAAAATTTAAGATAATTTCTACCAGATACTCAAAACTTATCCCGGCAGCGGCTGCCGCTTTGGGCACCAGGCTGGTAGGAGTCATTCCCGGCATGGTATTTACTTCCAATAGATAGGGCACATTATGCTGGTCCAGGATAAAATCAACCCGGGACAAGCTGGAACAACTCAGCAGTTTATGGCTCTGAATAGCATACCTGCTTATACCCTCAGCCAAATCGTCATCCATTTGTGCCGGGACCAGGTATTCAGTCATGTTAACCGTATACTTGGACTGGTAGTCATAAAAACCGCTCTTCGGCCTTATTTCTATTATAGGCAAAGCTATGGCCTGTCTGCCCAGTATGCTGACCGTTAACTCCCTGCCGGTTATAAACTTTTCAATCAATATTACATTATCATGTTTTGCCGCCTCCGCTATACCTGCTTCTGTCCCTTTTTGGTTACGGGATATGGTGATACCGATGGTAGAACCTTCACGATTAGGTTTAATAACTACCGGATAACCCATAGTAGACTGGATCCTGTCCTCTATATCGGCCAGGGCACCATAGTCAGGCCCCTCCAAAGCAATGTATTCCGGAGTAGGTATACCTTCACATTGCAGCAACTTTTTGGTTAAAACCTTGTCAATAACCATTGCGCTGGATAACACCCCGGAACCGGTATATGGAATTTTGAGAAGCTCCAGTGCCCCCTGCACGGTACCATCTTCCCCATACCTGCCGTGTAAAGCCAGAAAGGCGATATCTATATCACTAAATTGAGATGTAAAATCATTTTTAAAATCAATAAATTTAACCTGGTACCCTAGATTCTGTAAAGCGTTAAATATCTGGGTTCCAGTTTTAAGGGATACTTCCCTTTCTGCAGACACTCCTCCTGCAATTACCCCGACCCTAATAGAATCTTTTTTTCCCCTGATAGATAAATTACTAAAATACTGCGCATAATCCATATTAAAATCCTACCAATCTTACTTCATGCTCCAGGTTTATATTATATTTTAGAAATATCAGCTCCTTAACAATTTGGGATAAAACAAAAATATCCTCTGCGCTGGCATGGCCGCAATTAATCAAAAAATTAGCATGCTGCCCGGAAACTGCAGCATCCCCATACCTAAAACCTTTAAGCCCTGCTTCCTGGATAAGCTGTCCCGCAGCATATCCCGGGGGGTTTTTAAAAAAACAACCCGCACTTCTGGCTCCTATAGGCTGGGCTAGTTTCTTCTTACGGATAGCTTCCCTTATATTTTTCATTATTTTATCCGGTTTTCCGCGGGATCCTGCCAATTCTGCTTCCAATATGATTTCTGCCTGGCCAGCCTTAAACTGGCGATAGCCATAATCGCTTTCTTTTAACTTATGGCATTTGACTTCCCCCTGCCCGGAAAAGTACCGTATACTATCTACATAGCTGCAAATATTACCGCTATTGCCCTTGATGGCTCCTCCTATCGTACCGGGAATGCCGGACAGTGGGGATAAATCATATCCGATCTTAGCACCCTCTACAATAACTTTACCCAGATTTGCTGCCGCCCCTGCCTTAATCAATCCTTTGGCATTTGAAATATGCTTAAAATCTCTTCCCAGCTGCAGCACCCCAATATTGGTAAAATCCTGATGGAATAAAATATTGGTACCGCTGCCCATCACCATAACCTCAAGTCCAATATTCCTTAAGAAATCATAAGCATGCTGAAGCTGCTCCAGATTATCTACAGCGGCAAAGGCAAAGACTCTGCCCCCCGCTTTAAGGGAGCATTTACCAGAAATGTCATAATTAAACACCATTCCCTGGATATCCGGCTGGCCTTTGATCTTCAAATTACCCATTAGCTGTACCTTTCAGTAAATCCTCGGTTACCCTGGTTATGTCTCCCGCTCCCATTAGCAGCACCATATCATCCTTGCAGATATGCTGTTCCAGGTAAATGCTTATCTGGTCCAGCTTGGGCAGATAAGCCAGCTTGTTTGGAAACCCTGCCTCAATGACAGCATCTATCAGTGTTTTTCCGTTAACCCCGGGTATGGGCTGCTCTCCTGCACTGTAAACATCAGTTATAATAAGGATATCAGTTAAGTCAAAGCAGGTTCCAAATTTTTTCAAAAGATGAGAAAGCCGACTGTAGCGATGAGGCTGGAACACTGTAATCAAGCGATTTTTTTTATCCTGGTAGGCAGCCTCCAGGGTAGCTTTAACCTCAGAAGGGTGGTGGGCATAGTCATCAAATATTAACGCCCCTCTTTTTTCACCTTTCTTTTCAAACCTTCTTTTAGTGCCGGTAAAATATTGAATAATCTCTACCGACTTATGCATATCCAGACCCAGGCAGCGGCATACCGATAGGGCAGCCAAGCTGTTCTTTACATTATGCATGCCGGGCACACTTAACTTTACTGGCAGTTTCCGGCAGCTTTGCCCCTCCCTTACCATTAAATCATAGCTGCTCTGTAGATTTTTATGTTTTATATTCTCAGCATACAAATCATTTTTTTCTGATAATCCGTATGATAATACTTTCCTGCCTATACTTTCACTGCTCACCTTCACCTGGTCCCCGTCTACAATCACAAAACCATCTTGGTGAGTATTCTGCATAAATTCATAGAAACTCTTTTTTAACGCATCATAATTTTTATAATGGTCGATATGGTCATCTTCAATATTGGTTACGATGGATATAAAAGGATTATATTTCAAAAAGGAACCATCACTTTCACAAGCCTCGGCCACTACATATTCGCCCTGGCCGTACCTGGCATTGGACCCCAGTTCATTTAGTTCTCCCCCTATAATAATGGTAGGATCAAGGTCTAAGCCCCTTAACAGTAAACCTACCATGGAAGTAGTAGTAGTTTTGCCATGGGTACCGCTTACCGCTATACCTTTCCTAATATTAAGTATCTGGGCCAGTGCATCCGAGCGCCCTATCAGGGTTAATCCAGCTTTCCTGGCTTCCACCATTTCCACATTTTCCTCAGGTATGGCCGCAGAATATATTACTATTTGGCTATCCTTTAAATTTTGGGCACGGTGACCAATTATTACCTCGATGCCCTCATTTTTCAACAAACTGGTGTATCTTGATTCTTTCATGTCAGAACCCTTTACCTGATGGCCCATACCTTTGAGCACCAGGGCAATGGCACTCATGCCTGCCCCGCCTATCCCGATTAAAAAATATTTATTTCCGGTCACTTTAGCTGTTCACCAAACTTTCTACTATTACTTTATGGCTATCCATTTTTTGTATCCTTGCCGGACGGGACACCCACTGTTTATAATGTTCTCTATTATGTTCAATTAAACCACGGATATTGTCAATCAATAAATCAGAACTTAGATCTTTTTCAGGTATTAATATGGCTTTTCCCCTATCAGCCAGAAACTGGGCATTAAAATATTGATGATTTTGTACCGCATAGGGGTAGGGGATCAAAATTGCCGGTATGCCTGTAATCAGCAACTCAGCAATAGTGTTGGCTCCCGCCCTGGATATAATCAGGTCAGAAATCCTGTAGACCTGATCCATTTCTTCTACATAAGGCAATATATTTAATATCATCTTGCTCTGGCTATCCAAGATTTCATCCTTCTTTTGCTTAAAATATTCATAAAAACGGTTACCGGTAATCAATACCAATTGCAGATCCTGGCTCTGTTTAAAGTAGCGGTAAATATCAATCATGATATGATTTAATTTATCTGCCCCCAGGCTGCCTCCAAAAGCTACTATGGTAAACCTTCCCTTTTCCAGGTTCCATTTTTGATAATCCTGCTTGCCATTATTATACTCCCTAATTATTTTTCTTACCGGATTGCCGCTGTACACCGTAGAAGCAGAGGGGAAATAATTTTTAGTCTCTTCAAAACTTATAAATACCTGTTGGGCATATTTGGAAAAAAACCGGTTAAGCCTCCCCGGAATATAGTTCTGCTCATGCAGCATAAACCGCTTTCTGAGAATCATGGCTGCCAGCAGCACCGGGGTGCAAACATAGCCTCCCATACCCAGGATGATATTGGGTTTAAAATCCAACAATACTTTAAGTCCTGACCAGAAGCCCAAAAAATTGGTAAAAATAAACCTGGCAGTACCGGCCAGCTTTTTTAATTTTCCCTTGGCTGCAGTCAGTCCTTTAGCTTTTATGGTGCGGAAGTTTATCCCCAGGGGAGGTATAAATTTGCTCTCCATGCCTTTGGCAGTCCCCACATACAGCAGTTCCACATCAGGATAGCTGGCCCTTATTTCTTCTATTATGGCTATGGCCGGATATACATGCCCGGCTGTACCCCCGCCGCAGATTAAAATCCTTTTATTGGTCTTCCTGGTCCTCATCCGATACCTCTCCTACAATCATATTTTGCCTGGATATATTAAGCAGTACCCCTACGCTTACCATGGATATAAGCAGTGAGGATCCTCCTGAACTTATAAAAGGCAGGGTTAGCCCGGTAACCGGCAGCAGTCCTACTACCACCCCCATATTGATTAGGGCCGGGATAGAAATCATGGCAGTAAGCCCGGCAGCTAAGGTACGGCCAAAGGGTTCCCTGGTCCTAAGGCAAACCCTTATGCCAAAAAAAGTGAATAAAATAAACATCAGGATAACGGTTAATGTGCCTATCAAGCCCAGCTCTTCCCCAATAATGGCAAAGATAAAATCGGTATGTGCTTCTGGAAGATAAGAATATTTTTGCACACTGTTGCCCAGCCCCAACCCTACAATATTTCCTGAACCCAGGGCTATAAGCGACTGGTTTACTTGAAAATTAGCAGCATCCAGCTCACTGCTGCGGTTCAGAAAGGCAAACAGCCTTTCTCTTCTATAATCCTCTAAAAACATGTAACCTACCGTAATCAATCCCCCTATAAAAGTAATACCTATAAGGTGCCCCAGCCTAACTCCTCCGGCATACATAACCACAAATACCAAAACCCATATGACTACCGCTGTACCTAAGTCGGGCTCTAGAAAAATCAGCACAGTTATGGCCAGCAGTACTAAAAAACCAGGAAGAAACAAGTCTTTAGCCCTTAGGGTTCTGCTATACCTCCGGTTAAGGTTATCTGCAAAAAACAGGATAAGGGCTACTTTGGCAATCTCTGAAGGTTGAATATTAAAAAACCACAGGTTTATCCACCTTTTGGCCCCCCCGATCTCTTCTGCTATTCCCGGAATCAATACCAGGGCCAGCAGAACTATGGCAACAAGGATGGCTGCTATGGATATTCTCCTATATACCTGGTAGTTTATCTTGGATACGATAATCATAGCCGCTATAGACAATACCCACCACAAGATCTGGCGCCTGAAATACCAATAGGGGTCGCCAAAGTACCTTTCACCTATAACCGTAGAAGCACTGGAAATCATTATTATGCCCAAAACAGATAATATGAAAACCAGTACAAACAGTACATAGAAATCAACGTTAATTTTAAGTATGTTCCTTCGGTCTACGGTCATTTATTCTTTCCTCCACCAGGGCCCTGAACTGATTGCCCCTGTCTTTGTAATCCACAAACATATCCATGCTGGCAAAAGCAGGAGACAGCAAAAATACACCGCCTTTGGGAGTCACAGCTAGACCTGTATCTACCGCCTGTTTTAAAGTTTTGGATTTATATACCTTAAAATTTATGTCCTTAGATTCTAACTTTTTTAATATTTGAGTTTTTGATTCCCCTATCAGCACCAGGTGCGATACCTTGATATTTAAAACCTTGAGCAAATCATCCAAATCCATGCCCTTGTCTTTTCCCCCCATCACCAGGGTTACCGGTTGGTTAAAGTTTTCTAAAGCAGCTATGGTGGAATGGGGGTTGGTAGCCTTGGAATCGTTATAACAGTCAATGCCCCGGCATTGACCAATATATTCCAGGCGGTGCTCCAGAGGCTGGAAAGTATTTAGGGCTTGCTCTATCTCTTCATCGGCCAAATTTAAAATTTTAGCTGCAGCCACCGATGCCAAGATATTGGAAATATTGTGCTTGCCCTTAAGCATGGATTTTTCTATATTTATGCTGCCCTTTTTACCTAAAAGACTGTATTTTATCTGCCCGGGCTTATACCACAAGTTAAGATCCCGTTTCCTGTTAAGCCCATAATTGATGATCTGCGATGGAATCCCAGTCTCAGCTAAGGTACGGTTAATAATGGCATCATTCCTGTTTAACAGGCAAAAGCTGGATTTATTCTGGTAGGCGAACAGCTTAAATTTGATTTTAGCATATTGTTCCACACTTCCATGCCGATCAATATGGTCACTGCTGATATTGAGCAAAATACCTATATGAGGCGAAAAACTGTTAGACCTTTCCAACTGGAAACTGCTAACCTCTATCACCCGGTACAGCTCACTGCCTTCCAGGTTATTAATTAAAGGGTCCCCCACATTCCCGCATACCCTGGCCTCTCTACCATTTTTTTTAAGAATATGGCCCAGCAGGTTAACTACCGTAGTCTTGCCATTGGTTCCAGTAACAGCAATAGTTCTTTTTCTCTCTGCCCTGGGAAGCAAGCTCCAGGCTAACTCCAATTCACTCCATACCGGTACATTTATCTCCAGGGCATATCTAATCACTGGGTGGCTGGCAGGAATACCGGGGCTGGCAATAACTATATCAGCATCATCTAAAGCTTCTTTTTTTCTGGCATCTGGGCCCAGAACAACCCTTACGCCCAATTCCCTGATATTTCCAATATCTGCGTGGGCATTATCATCCAGGGCAATCAAAGTCTCAGCCATAGGCTTCATCTTTTTAATAACCGCCTGTCCGGTCTTACCCAATCCCAACACTAATATGTTTTTACCTTTTAAAAACATTTGCAGCCCTAATCTATAAATTTTACATAATAGAGGAAAAATCCCAAACCAGCCAGAAGGCCCCCCACTATCCAAAACCTGATTATTACCTTGATTTCAGGCCAGCCCATTAACTCAAAATGATGATGGATAGGAGCCATCTTAAATACCCTCTTTTTAAACATTTTAAACCAGAGTACCTGTATGATCACAGAAAGGGTTTCTATCACAAAAATTCCTCCAATTATAACTAACAGCAATTCCTGTTTCAAAATAATGGCCACTGCAGCTATTAAACCGCCCAAGCCAAAGGATCCAGTATCTCCCATGAAAATCTCTGCAGGAGCGGTATTCCACCACAAGAAACCGATGCAGGCAGCAATGGTGCCTCCGCATATTACTGCAATATCAACACTGTAGCCTATATCAAAGATAGTCCACTCCAAAAAAGCAATAAACATAAACATGCCCAGCACAATAGATGAAGTGCCTGCAGCCAGCCCGTCCAAGCCATCAGTTAGGTTTACCGCATTGGTTGCACTGATAATTATTACTACTACCAGCAGGTAATACCAATAACCCATATCCCAAACCAGCGAAGTCAAGGGAAGGCTGATAGTAGTATCCAGTTTTAACACCCATATGCCTATAACTATAAAATAGATGCATATCACTATCAGCAAAAATATTTTCACCCAGCCCCTTAAACCCAGGGACCTCTTTTTCTTTAAGGAGATATAGTCATCTATAAATCCAACCAGAGAGCACATTAAAAAGACGGTAAACACAAATATTCCTTCACGGCTGAACTCCTGGTATCTAAAATATTTAATGAGGCTTACTACGGTAAAGGCAATAAGAGAAGACAAAATGAAGACCAGCCCTCCCATGGTAGGAGTGCCCACCTTGGTGGAATGTGTTTTAGGTCCATCTATCCTTATTTTTTCACCAATTTGCTTGGTTTTCTGAAACTTGATAAAAATAGGGGTGGCAATCAGTGATATCAGGCCTCCAATTATTATCGACAAGAAAATCCAGTTCATTTATTTTCCATTCAAATTTGGTTAATAATATCTTCCATACGGTTAGCCCTGGACCCCTTAACCAGCACCACATCACCGTCTTTTAGCAGTTTCCCAATATTGTCCAGGCAATCCTGCTTGCTTTCAAAGTGAACGCTTCTACCCTTATACCCATCATTAAAATATGCAGACCAATGGCCAAAAGTGATTAATAAATCAATTCCCGCCTGGGCAGCTTTTTCGCCCATCTGGTAATGTAAGCGGGCAGAATCAGGTCCCAGTTCCAGCATATCAGCCAGTACTGCTACCGACCTGGACTGATTAGCATCAGCTATCTGTTTTAAACTTTCCAAAGCAAAAGAAACTGACAGGGGATTAGCATTATAGCAATCATTTATAATTAAAATTGATCCTTTCTGCATTACCTGCATCCGGTCATGCTCCAGGCTGGCCTGCGATAATCCTTCCCTTATAACCGATGGAGCCAGGCCCAGGTGATGGCTAACTCCAGCCGCAGCACAGGCATTATAAATATGGTGATAGCCGGCAATATTCATATTGACCGAAGTCACCTTTTGCTCCCGGTAAAAAAAATCAAAAGAAAATCTTCCCCTGCAGTCCGCTTTGGGATTCCTGAAATTATAATCCAGGCTGGGGTCACCCCCAAACTCTTTAATCCGGCAGCAGACCAAATCCTTAATATGCGGGGTCCATTGATTATCATGGTTTAAGAATAGTACTCCCCCTTTTTCAGAAATATATTCTGCAATTTCTGCTTTGGTATTGGCTATCTCTTCCATACTGCTAAAGAATTCCAGATGGGATTCACCTACAGCAGTAATTACACCTATGTCCGGATGTATTATTTCTGATAACTGCCTTATTTGTCCTTTTTGCCTCATGGCTATTTCAGCAATAAAGTATTTGGTGCCCAGCTTTAAATCCAGTATAGCTTTTGGCACCCCTATATCATTATTGAAATTTTTAGGGGTAAAGCCTATGGGATATTTCCGGCCCAAAATGCTAACCAGCATATTTTTAGTAGTGGTTTTTCCCACACTTCCCGTAATGCCTATTACCACCGGATTGATATATTTTAAATAATGGCGGGCAAGATCATGTAGGAATATTAAATTATCAGCAGCTGATAAAATTAAACATTTTTCAGGCCGGTTACTGCTGTAGCCTTCTTCTGCCACAAACCCCGCCGCTCCCCTCTTTACCGCTTCTTCTATAAAATGGTGCCCGTTAAAATTAGGTCCCCGTAAAGGCACAAAAAAATCACCGGGTTTAATATGGCGGCTGTCCGTAGAAATAGAACCAATAAAGTCCCCAGGATTTCCCCTAACCAGCTTGGATGAGGTCCAATCAAGCACCTGCTTTATTTCTGTTTTTTCCATATTATCCCTTTAAAATATCTTTAACTGTTTCCTGATCGCTAAAATGAATTCTATAGTCTGCAAACTCCTGGTAATCCTCATGGCCTTTCCCCGCTATTAGGATTATGTCTTTGGGCCTGGCTATACTTAGGCCTTCTTCAATTGCTTTGCGGCGGTCCTCTATCACCAAATACGAATCCTGGGCACCAAAGCCCTGCTCTATCATTCCTATAATGGCCGACGGGTTTTCAGTTCGAGGGTTATCCGAAGTTATGATGCTGATATCTGAATACTTGCTAGACACTTGCCCCATCAGCTTTCTTTTTTGCTTGTCCCTATCCCCTCCACAGCCAAAAATAGTAATAATTCTTCCTTTTTTCTGGTTTAACTGCTTTATGGTCGACAATACATTTTCCAAACCATCCGGAGTATGGGCATAATCTACAATAACTGAAAACTGTTGCCCCGTATCAATTTTTTCAAATCTCCCCGGTACCCCAGGCAGCTCCCTTATGCCTGAGCTAATATCTGCAGGGCTAATTCCCAATAGGTGGGCGGCCCCGGCCGCTGCCATAATATTATAAACATTAAACATACCGGAAAGGCCAGACCTTATCCCTGCCCATTTTTCCCCTTTCAGCTGCAGGTTAAAGCTTAACCCTTCTATGCTGTTTATAATGTTTTCTGCTTTTAAATCAGCTGGGTTTTTAGCAGAGTAAGTTAAGGAAGGCAAGTCAGTGGCAGCTATTATTTTCTGTCCATAAGGGTCATCTTTATTGATAACTGCAAACCTTCCCCCATAAAGAGGCCTGCGGTCCGGGCTAAACAGTTTTAACTTGGCCTGAAAATAATTCTCCATATTCTGATGATAATCCAAATGATCCTGAGAAAGGTTGGTAAAAATAAAACCCTCAAACTGGATATGGTCTACCCGGTGTAGATCCACGGAATGAGAAGAAACTTCCATCACTGCCGCTTCTACTCCTTGGCTCCAGCTTTCTGCAAAGAAACGATTAAGTTCCAATGCTCCAGGAGTAGTGCGGTCAAATTCAACCCCTGTTTGGTCCAGGAATGATTGAACGGTTGTAATCATGGAACATTTTAGGCCTGCTTTTCTAAATATGGAATCCAGCAAGAAGCTGGTAGTAGTCTTTCCATTGGTACCGGTAACCCCTATCAGTTTTAGCCGTGTGGTGGGGCCCTGGTAAAAATTAGATGATATGCCGGCTAAAGCCGCCCTGGTATCCGGTACCTTGATTTTTATCATTGGAAAGTTAAGATTGATATCCTTTTGTATTACCGCTGCTTTGGCCCCCCTGCGGGCAGCTTCACCTATAAATTCGTGGCCGTCAACTTTAAAGCCTTCTATGGCAATAAACAGGCTGTCTTTGGCGGCCTGCTTGGAGTTGATACATATGTCTTTTATCTCATCTTCCAGGCTTCCTTCTAAAACCTCATAATCTAATGTTCCTAGTAAGTTTTTTAATTTCATATTGTTTCAAGACCTATAATAATTTGGTTTAGGATAAAAATCAAAACCTGAAATTATGGTTCAATCATATTCAATCTCTGCAAAGAAAATTTCATCAATTTGCTAAATAAAGGGGCAGCTACCGTTCCTCCCCAAATTTCATTATCCCCTCCCTGGGGCTCATCTATTACAATCAACATGGCTGCCTTTGGTTCCTGGTAAGGGGCAAAGCCGATAAAAGAGGTTATTACCCTGCCTTCATCATAACCTACCCCGTTCTGGTTGGCTTTCTCTGCAGTACCAGTTTTACCGCAAACCTGAACCCCCTCTACACCAGCATTCTGGCCGGTCCCTCCTTCTACCACTGCCAGCATCATATCCTTTACCTGATGGGAGGTCTCTGCATCCAGGATTCTAACCTGGTTCTGCTCGCTATTGTTGAGAATAGACTCTTCGTTTTTCTTTATCTCTTTTACTAATGTGGGGCTAACCAAGAATCCTCCATTAGCAATAGCGCTGGCAGCCCTCACCATTTGCACCGGGGTAACAGTTATGCTCTGCCCAATGGCCATAGCCCCGATAGTAGACTCAGGCCAAGTTTTATAATCATACATATAGCCTGATTCTTCTCCCGGAAAATCAATTCCGGTTACCTGGCCAAAACCGAATGTTCTTACGCTTTCCCAAAAAAGCTGTTTGCCCATAGACAGGGCAACCACTACCGCTCCTACATTACTGGAATTTACTATAATCTCTTTGGTGCTGTAATCAATATAGCCGGTCCTGAATATTTCTTCTATAAACCTGTCTCCTACCTGTATTTTAGGAGGCAGGCTAAATAGCTGATCTGGCCCCACACAATCATGTTGCAGCGCAGAAGATATATTTACTATTTTAAAAGTAGAGCCCGGCTCATAGGTATAGGAAGTACCCAGAAGCTTGAAGGTTTCTGCCTCAAAGTCTTCATAATGATTTGGATCAAAACCAGGGTAATTAGCCATAGCATAAATCTCCCCATTATTGGGATTCATTATTACCACCATTCCCCTTAACGCATTGTAATCCTCTACCACCTGGGCCAATTCCTGTTCAGCCAGATACTGTATCTGGGAATCTATGGTAAGTACTATATCGTCACCATTTATAGGCTCAATGTGGGTCTGGTTATCCCCGGGAATTACATTCCCAAATACATCTTTTTCAGCTATGAACTTCCCATCTACCCCTCTTAGGTTTTTTTCATATTGAAGCTCAATTCCCGAAAGCCCGTCATTATCTATACCGGTAAAACCAATTATAGCTGCACCCAAACTGTTCTGGGGATAAAATCTTTTAGCCTCGTTCTGGATATAAACTCCTGGTAGGTTTAGTTTTTCTATTTCTTCTGCAACTTCAGTACTAACCTTGCGCTTGATATAGACAAAACCAAGGTCCTCCTGTCCCAGTTTTTCTTCCAGCTCCTGCTTATCTACACCTAAAATTTCAGATAATATCAAAGCTTCATCTGAAGCATCTGCAATCAGCTGGGGATTGGCATATACTGTTTTCTCTATAAGGCTCACTGCCATTTCTACTCCGTTTCTATCCAATATCTTCCCTCTTTTGGCACTGATTATAGATTCACCCATATGCTGGTAGTCCGCATATGTCTTATACTTGGAAGCATTGAGATACTGAATGTCTACCAGCTTATAGGATAGTATAAAAAAGCCCAATAAAAACAAAATAAACAGGAAATAAATTCTTTTCCTGCTTACTTTATGATCCTTTTTCCTTATCATTTGCCTGTTTTTCACATCTTATATCAAGGGATAAAAAATGTTAGAACACTCTCGGATACTACCATCACTATATCCTGTATATAATAAATGGTACCCATAAAATTATTATACCTGCTGGTATTATCGGAAGGGCTTTTAGCCAGGTATTCCTGCATCTGTTCATTGGCCCTGATATCATTTTGGGCCACCTCGATAACTGCCATGTTTTCAGATATCTCCATACCCAGGTTTTCAGATGCAGAATCAAGTATTCTCTGCGGAGACTTCAATTCAGATATCTCCAGCAGGACCCTATCCTGCCTTTCCTCTTCCATGGATATCATTTGGTTCAAGTTCAGAATTTCCTTTTGATAATTGATGCTCTGTATTTTTAAGCCGACATTAAACAGGGCTCCCATGCATATCATCAATACAGCAGCTATGATTAAGTAAAAAAGACTGCTGTTGGAATAGACAATCTTTTCCCTGCCCTTTTGGCTTTTATCCACCAAATAAAGCAGGGGATAAGATTTCCTGGTATATATATTTTCTTTTTGCGCTAATCTAGATTCCATAATTATAATTTCTCTATTGCTCTTAGTTTGGCACTGCTGGCTCTGGGATTCCTCTCTGCCTCTTCTGCGGAGGGTTTTACTGCCCTTTTGGTTAAAATATGAGCCTGCTTTTTAGCCCCGCAGCTGCAAACCGGTAAACCTGGAGGACAGGTGCATTTGCCGGCATAATTTAGAAACTTATTTTTTACTATCCTGTCTTCCAATGAATGGTAGGATATAATAACCATTCTCCCGCCTTTATTTAAAACCTCAAAACCATCTTCTATAGCCCTGCTCAAATTTTCCAGTTCACAATTTACCTCGATGCGAATAGCCTGAAATACTCTTTTTGCTGGGTGGCCTCTCCTGGATTTTTTATGCCGGGGAATTGATTTTTCCACTATTTCTGCCAACTTGGAGGTAGTGCCAATTTCCTCTTTTTGCCTTTCTTTAACAATATTAGCTGCTATCACTTTAGCCCACCTCTCTTCACCATACTGGTAGAAAATCCTCTTTAGATCCTCTTCCTGGTAATGGTTTACCACTTCATAAGCACTTAAACCCTGGGAACCGAATCTCATATCCAGCTGTTCTTCTTTCATATAGCTAAAGCCTTTTTCTGACTTATCTATCTGATAAGAAGACAATCCCAGGTCCAACAGAACCTTGTCCAGCTTCTTAAGTTTTAACTGATGGATAATACCCTTTATATTGGCAAAATTATCATTGACTAAAATGGCATTATCCTTTAAATTTTCAAGTTTTCTGGTGGCGGTGCTTAAAGCCTGGCTACTAAGATCTACTCCAATTACTATGCCTGTGGGGGCAATTTCTTTAATTATTGCTATGGTATGGCCAGCACCGCCAAGTGTCCCATCAAAAACAGTATCGCCTTGTTTTAAATCTAAATAATTTAAAACCTCCTTTAAAAGAACCGGTTCATGATAATCATTTACCATCATGCTCTTTTAAAAACCTAAATCTTCAAAAGTTGTATCCTGACCCATAAACTGTTGGTCTGCCTGCTGATAATAAGTATCCCAAACTTCCTTGGCCCATATTTCAGCCCTGTCCGATACCCCTACCAGCACAATATCTTTTTTTATTTGAGAATAATCTATTAAGCTCTGCGGTATTTTAACCCTTCCCTGCTGATCCATGGTTTCTTCAGTAGCAGAAGAGAAAAACCATCGGGAAAATTTCTGAGTATTTTTTTTAGTAACCGGCAAAGCCATTATTCTATTCTGCAGGTTGGCCCAGCCTTCCTTGGAAAATAAAAAAAGACACCTTTCATCAAAGCCCTTTGATATTACAGTGCCACTTATTAAATCCTCCCTAAATTTGGAAGGTATAAATATTCTTCCTTTTTTATCTATTACCCTTTGGTATTCTCCCAGGAACATTAGCCGGCCCCACCATTTTTTTGCTAAATGGAGGTTATTTTATGTATTTTCCCTCCACTTTCCACCACATCACACCATTAAGGTAACACATTACTACATATTTGTCTACTATTTTTATATTTATTTTAATTTTCTTGTGGTGAAAGTATTGGTACTTTTACCTAACTTTGAGAGGACTCTGCTATTCCTCTATTTGCAGTTCTTTGGAAATGAGTTTTCCGTTTTCAGAGTGGGAGAGTTCTTCAATCTTCTTTTCTGCTTCATTTAATTTATTTAAACAGAACGAGGACAACTTTATTCCAGTTTCAAATTTTTCCATAGCGCTTTCTAAAGATATATTTTCATCTTCCAATTCTTTTACTAATTTTTCCAGCTGTTTTAATGCTTTTTCAAAATCCATTTTTTCTGACTTCTCATTCATATTTCAACCTAACCTTATCCTTTATTTTTTCCAATACCTTAGACCATAGATAACCATCCTGCATAATAACCTTTATAGTCTGGCCCACCTGTACCTGGTTTATACTGTGCACTATCCTGTCCTGTTCATATATTATACCAAAACCTTTGCCAAGTATATATGCAGGACTGTGGTGATGCAGGCTTTTTACCACAAGCTGTACCCTGTTTTTTTTGTTTTCCCAAATTTTGGACATGGAAGAGCTGAGCCTGCTTCTGTAATTATCCAGGGCTAGAATTTGGTTCCCAACCTTATTAGCCATGTCCCGGTAACTGAGCCTGCCGGCCAGCTTAAGTAGCTTCTGATGCCTGGCAGCAACCATTTTCCGTCCTGAATCCGCCAATTTCAGGTTATAGTCATCCAGAAGCTGCTGCCGTCCTGCCAGCAAGGATAAAGGCTGCTTGAATATTTTTCTATCCAGAAGAAAATCCAGTTCCCTATAATAATATTTCAATTTCGCCGCCGCCGCACCATAAAGCTTAACCTTTAAATTATTTATATCCGCTATAGCCTTGGCTTTATCCAGGGTTACCATTTCTGCTGCAACTGATGGGGTAGCTGCCCGCACATCAGCTACAAAATCAGAAATGGTGAAATCAGTCTCATGGCCTATGGCAGAAATTATGGGAACCGGGCAGGCCACTATCTTGTCTGCCAGTATTTCAGTATTAAAGCCCCACAGATCTTCCAGGGAGCCGCCGCCCCTGGCAATTATGATAACATCCGCCCCGTAGCTGCTCAAATCATCAATAGCCCGGCATACATCTTCTGCCGAATCCCTTCCTTGTACATTAACATTTCTTACCACCAGGTGATACTTCCTGCTCCTGCGGCTAAGCACTGATATTATATCCCTTATTACTGCTCCTCCCGTAGAGGTAGCCAGCCCAATTTTTTTAGGCAATACAGGTATTGGTTTTTTTCTTTCCGGGTCAAAATATCCTTTAGCCTGGAGCTTCTCTTTCAATTGCTCAAATGCCAGTATGAGAGAACCTTTGCCCACTGGTTTGGCATCAACCGCTATGATCTGGTACTCTCCCCTTTTTTCATAAAGGGAAACATAACCCCGGATTAAAAGATGCAGCCCATCGGCCATCTCAAACAGCAAATTACGGTTCTGCTGGTAAAACATTACCACCTTGATTTTGCTGTATTCATCTTTTAGGTCAAAATACATATGTTGGTTGTTATGGAAATAAAAATTGCTGACCTCACCCTCTACCCAAATATCCTTAAAAGAGCTTTCTAGGGTTTTCTTAATATGAGAGTTTAGCTCGCTTACTGAATAAACCTGCGGAGAAGATAATTTTAATTCTTCCATGGATTATTATAGTTGCCAATAAATAATCATAATTTCAGTTTCTTGGTCCTGGGCAGCATTAATAAGCACATTGACCACTTGGTCCCTCTGAATACTATTATAAGTATACTTGGCACTTCTGCTGCTGTCCTGGCCTATAAACTGCTCTTCCCGGAACAAGGAACTGCTTTCATAAGTTTCAGCCTGTGACCAGATAGACTGGACTTTCTTGTCTTGATAAAATTTCTCTACTGCAGACAGGTCCTGGCTGGTTTCCAGTAATATGTACATGGACTTTCCGTCCTGGCCCAGGATATCAAAATCTTTCAGGCTTGCTTGTGGATAATAAAAACAGGAAAAAGTATCTACCAGCCCCTGGTTTTCTTCAAAAATATCCAATAATCCTTCTGCTTCGTTTCCGGTGTCTGTATCATTGGGAACTATAATCTGGCTGGCTGGCTGCTGGCTGCGGTTTAAATTAATTAGCTGGGGGATAAAAATGACCGCAAAAGCAATAAGGCCTACCCCAAGCAGTATGCCTATTAATACAGGAAGCCTTTTAGTTGTATTTAGTTTTGCCACCTGTTAGAAAACCTTGTATTTAATAAGTAATTTTATAAGTATATATGAACATAGAACAATTTCAATAGACGACATAACCAAATTCAGGATTCTCTCCAAACCCATGGTTTTTTGTTTCAAGTATTGAGCTGGTTTCTGCAAAAATACCTTTATCTGGGGAACAAACTTAATGATGGTATAAATAGAATAGCCCACCATAATGGAGCCACCCAAAGAAATAAAGAAATCGTTAAAAATATAAACGCTAAATACAAAATAACCAATTTCTACCAGGTTAAAGAAAAGAACCATGCCCAGGGAAAACAGGACCGGTAAAGATTTAAAGGACATGTTTCTATCTTTAGGCATCCTTTGCTCTACCTGTTCTGCCTGGTTTAAAATTGAGCTGTTATTTTTTACTGCCGCCAAAAATCTTAAACTGGATACCTGCATCCATATAAGAACCAGGGACAATATTAATATTAAAAACATTTGATGTAATTATAGGAAGAATTAGTAATTTTTACAAAGCAGCCTAGCTAGCCGACTTAGAAGTTTTAGCAACTTCCTTATCTGAAGCCTTCTTTTCTTTCTTTGTACCCTTATCCTGGGTACTGGAAGATGAAGTGCTGCTGGTAGAAGAAACTTTGGACTTAGAGCCGTAATCAGTTTTATAAAAACCTGAGCCCTTAAATATTATTCCTACAGGGGAAAATACCTTTATTGCTTCTCCCTCGCAATACTCACATTTAATTTTTCCGTTTCCACCAGGTTTCTGCAGTTTGTCAAATACTTGCCCGCAGCTGGTACATTTATAACTATATATAGGCATTATTCCTCCTTAAGAATTATTTAGAAAATATAGCTTATAAAAAATATTAAGTCAAATACAATTGAAACTGAGTAAAATACAAATTTTACTCATATTAGAAAAAAAGATGGATACCCCTTATAATATCCTAAAAATATTGAAGTTATAATGAGCAAGAGAAGCATTATTATTATAGTAGTAGTAACCTTAATTTTGGTAGCCATATCACTGACTACCTATTACCGGGATCCCGAAATAAAGAACATCTATTTATCAGAGCTTAAAACTAAGCCGATGCCTTCAACTATAGAGCCACTGTTTTATGCCAGTTCAACTTCTGATATTTATTTGATTATCGAAGCAGAAAATCTTAAGACTCAACACACCCTGGCTGTGGATTGGGAAAAAGAAAACCAGGATGGGTATAGCCTGGTTCAGCATGATACCATTACTCCCCAAACAGAAGGTTCAGGGACTATCACTATAAGCATGATAAAAAGAGATGGAAGCCTGCAGCCCGGCAAATACAAGGTCTCTGTAACCCTGGCCGACCAGGTAGTGGTAGCTTACTTTAAAATTGAATAATACTTAAGGACCTACTTTGCTAAACTCTTTTTTAATCCTGGCAAATATGATTTCCAGAACTTCGGCTACTGTACTGTCCAGGTCATAGTTTATAATTTTTTTTACCCCATTCTTTGCTGCCAGTTCTTCAATATAGAGCTGAATTATTTGAATCTTGTCCAGGTGCTTTATATATCTTTGCATGGGTCTGGAGCCCTGGGTCTCAAAAGTCCTTTTAGTAAAATGTTCTTTATGCACTTCCCGGTCAGGTACTGATATTACTATCTCAATTACCAGGGCCTTGGAAGCAAATTCCTCTATGTCCAGATATCCTGGTACTACATGAGCGCCTTCAATTACAATGTCTGATTTCTCCTCTACACTTCTCCTTATAATAGCTTCCACTCCTACCGCCACTGCCATTACCTGTTCCCTGAAACCTAAGATAACAGGTTCCACCCCTGATGGCGGAAGGGTAAGATTTTTATAAGCATTATAGGAGGAACCTCTCAATGGTCTTATTAATTTATCGGAAACGGATGCTCTCATCACTTCCCTGATGGCATCCGTAGATACTATCCTGGTAATGTTTAACCTGCTGGCAATAAGAGTAGCAATAGTTGACTTTCCTACCCCCGTTGCACCCCCTATCAAAATGATGGTTGGTTTTTTTAGCTTGCCCACTGACTGCCATAAAAGGTATTTCTCCGCATGCTCCAAACCTACTTCCTCTTTTATGAAACGAAAAGCAAGCGATCTCAGTTCCTCCAGTGAAACGGAATTTATTTTATTGGCAATAAAATACTCCTGTATATCTGAAGCAATTCGATGAGAAGTAACATAATCAAGACCAGCTACTGATATGGAAGAAGCTAAAATTCCCTTGGAAAAAGGCAAGCCGCTCTTTTTATCAGAAATTACTATTACATCCGGTTCCAGCGGGTACTGGTTATCCATTTACTTACTTATCCTTCCGTAAATATTTAATAATTCTGCTTCAAACCGGGAATCATTATCCATCACTGGAATATTGTTCATATAGATAATGTTCCGGTTATGGCTAAAAGCAAAGTCAGTTAGCACATCTACTGATGCCGCTTTCAGTTCGGTCAGTATGGTATCGTAACCTGGGGCTGTTTCCAGATCCTTTCTTAGCAATTTGCGATTAGACAGGTTAAAGGAAATATAAACTACCTCGCATTCAAATTGTTTTTCAATATATGATTTCATTTCATCTTCAATCCTGTGTTTGGCTGTCATAGCTACAAACACTTTCTTTCCGCTTATGTCTTTCAGGGGTTTGGGCCTAAACACCGAAGTAAATACTTTCGCCTCAGGGTTAAAAAAGCTAACCCGCTCTTTTATAAATTCAACCTGTGCCCTGGAGGCTAAAGGAGGCTCGCCCATGGTAATGATAACCATATCTGCCTTCATTATCCGGTAAAGCCCCAGATAACCAATAATGCTGTCCCAATCCTGGTAAGCGCCTATTACACAAATTACCGCATCTGTGGCTACATCCGGAACCGAAGCCCCGCTTCCTTCAATAATTACCAGGTCAGGGCCTATTTTCTCTACCTCTTGTAGTCCCTCCTCTAAATTGGTGAGAAAAATCTTGCCGCCAAAGCCTCCCCCGCATCTCCTGCAGCCAACTGTAGTTATTCTGCTCATTAGAGCATCTTCCAGGTAGTCTGAACTGGCATGAAGACCCTTCTGGCTTAAATTTAATAAAAATTCCGGAGTTATGTCTATATCTCCCCCTTTTATCACCTGGGGCTGGGCTGGACCACCCCTGCCCATGGCCAATACGCATACATTTACCCCTTCTTTTACCAATTCCTTGGAAATATGGGAACTAATAGCTGTCTTGCCAATCCTCTTTCCAGTACCAATAATGGAAATGCTGGGTTTGCTGACAGTATAGGTATTCCGGTTATACTCAAATAGGAAATCTGGACCCATATAGCTGCATCCTGCAGCCAGGCAGAAAGAAGCTATTTTCATCCTGGTTCTGTAATTAACTACCGGCTCATCGCTCAAATCATAAGCAATATCAGCATTAAATAAGCTCAGGCCCTTGCTGAAATCAGTATCCAGGTCCTTGATGATAAATAGTTTTTCACCAAAATATTGTTCCGGATCATCCATTACCAGCTTCTCTGTCCCCCCTAAAAAAATGATTCCTACCACTTCCCCTGGAAAAATATTTTTTAACTTCTGTATGGCATCATGGGTAACATCGGGATAATGCTCTCCGTCTATTAAGGCTACCAGCCGTTTATTTAAGTTCTTTTTTCTCTTTAATAAATCTATCATTTATTTTCTTCTTATCCGTTTTTCTTTTTAAACCTAATACTTTTTCCACCTTATCAAAAGGAAACCTTCTGTATATATCTATGGAATCCGGCCTGATATTTATTACATTGTAGCTGGGTTCAATTTTACCCCTTAAACGAAGGCAGGAAACTGTACCGGCAGTAAGTATGTACATGTCTTCTACACTCCAGATATAAGGAACATGCTTATGGCCGCAAAGGACCAGATCAACCTCACATTCAGCCAGGACCTCCAGCACATCCCCGGCATCAGTAACTATATTTCGTTCACGGCCAGTTTTGGGGATGGGGATAAGGTGATGGTGCATGCTAAATATTTTGTATTGGCTTTGGTCACATTTATTGAATTCATTTCTAATGAACTTATAATATTCCCTTCCTATCTGCCCATTGTCTAAATCAGGTTCACTGGAATCAGCCGCTACTACCGTTACTCCCTTATCCTTAAAACTAAGATATCTTTCTCCATATATATCTTCAAAGTGGAGGTATCCCACATTTCGGGAATCATGGTTTCCCGGTTGCACTATAATATTGGCACATTTTATCGGAGCCAGGTAATTCTTGACTGTATCATATTCCCTTCTATACCCGTTGCCGGTAAGATCCCCGGTAATTATTACCATATCCGGATCAAGTTCATTTATTTCATCTATGGCCCTGGTTAGCAGGCTGGGAACAAATTGAGCTTCTCCCACATGCAAATCAGATATTTGAACAATGGTAGTCTCCTGTTGTTTACCATTCATAACATTCCTTTCCCAACATTAATAAAACAGCAGTTTAATATCTTAAAAATCTAATTTTACGGGCAAGTTGCTGATAACTCTTTTCTCCTCTCAGAACCTGGCAGCATGTCTTAAACATCTTATCATTTTTTTTAAGTATATTATATATTAGATAGGGAAACAGGAAAAAAAGCCTGGAAAAAAGCATGGAAATCCTGATATCTTCATATAGGCTGTCCCCTATCTCCTGGCTGTAATGGTTAAAATCGTAACTGCCCGCATCCAAAGCGGATTTTATGCTGTGATAAGCCAATAATGCGCTCCTAAAACCATTATATAAGCCTTCGCCGGTAAAGGCATCTCCCAATCCTGCGGCATCTCCTACTGCCAGTATCCTGTATTTGCTCACCGGGGCAGAGGATTTTTTTACCGGAATGCACTGCCCGTAAAGCTTAAAAACAGTATCCACCCCTTTAAATAGGGCATAACCGGAAAGAAACTTCTTAAAATATTCTTTTATATAAGCAGCATTTTGATAGGGGCCTCCAATACCTACAGATAAGTAATCTTTTTTAGGAAATATCCAAGCGTATCCCTTCCTAATTCCTCCAAAATCTATGGAGGCATTGTTATCAAGATCAAGTATTCCGTTTAAGCCCTCCCTGCCAAGTTGGAATTCGTAACCTATGATTTTAAATAATTGCCCGGATGATATAAGGGTCCTATGCACCAGCCCCCTTATTCCATCTGCCCCCACCAGGACCTTGCCCTCAAAACTGGCCCCAGGTGTATCTACCGTAACCCCATAGTTATGGGTTTTGTAACCTGTAACCGGGCATTTATACCGGTACCGGGCACCCTTTTCCTGCGCCTTTTGTGCTAAAAATTGGTCAAATATTTTCCTATCAACCATATATATTAAAGGGTCATCAAAAATACGGTTAACTATATTTTGAGCCCGGTATGAAAAATAAATACCATAAATAGTCTTTTCCACCACCGGGGAGATATCGAAAGGCAGCAATTGGGCGGCTCTATACTGGAGGCCTCCGGCACATATTTTTAAACGGGGAAATAATTTTTTTTCCAGCACCAGGGTTTTTATATCGTTTGAAGCCAGAAGGTAAGCCAGAAGGTTGCCCGAAGGCCCTGCGCCTGAAATAATTACATCATATTTATGACTCATATAATTCATTTTACTTAAAATACAATAAAGCACAATATAGTTAAATACTGTGCTTTATTGTATTCAATCAGCAGTGAACTTAAATATAAGCCTGTTCAGTTTTTCTGTCAAAAAGATGAGCCTGGTCTATATCCACATAAAGCTTGATATCCTGCCCATCAGTAACCTTGGATTTGGGAGATACCCTGGCCGTAATCAGAACCCCATCAATATCTATATAGGCATATATCTCTGCCCCCATAGGTTCGGTTACTTCCACCCTGGACACCAGGGTATTGCCTTCACCAGCACCCTGGATAAAATCACTATCCTCCAAGTCTTCAGGCCTAATGCCCAATACTACATCTTTGCCTGCCAGATCGTTGTTCTTTATAACTTCCCGCAGCTTCTCGGTAGTATCTAATGTGAACTTCTTATTGTAAAGCTTTAAGTCATCTGTAACCTTTACATCCACAAAATTCATAGCAGGGCTGCCAATAAAACCAGCCACAAACATATTGTTAGGATGGTCATAGACTTCCTGGGGAGGCCCTATTTGCTGTACTAGTCCATCCTTCATGATGATAATTTTATCAGCCATGGTCATGGCTTCTGTTTGGTCATGGGTTACATAGATGATGGTTGCATTAAGCCTATGATGGAGCTTGGCTATCTCGGTTCTCATCTGTACCCTTAATTTTGCATCCAGATTAGACAGCGGTTCATCCATTAAGAATACTTTGGGATTTCTAACAATAGCCCTGCCTAATGCCACCCTTTGGCGCTGGCCGCCAGATAATTGCTTGGGTTTTCTTTTAAGCAGTTCCTCAATTTTTAATATTTTGGCCGCTTCCTGCACCCTCTGTTCGATCTCTGCTTTGGGGGTTTTCCTTAATTTAAGGCCAAATGCCATATTATCATATACATTCATGTGGGGGTAAAGGGCATAGTTCTGGAAGACCATAGCGATGTCCCTATCCTTGGGAGGAACATCGTTGACCAGCCTGTCTCCGATATATATTTCTCCTTCCGTTATCTCCTCCAGCCCCGCCACCATGCGCAGGGTGGTTGTTTTCCCGCAACCGGAAGGTCCTACCAATACCACGAACTCCTGATCTTCTACCATCGTGTTCATCTCGTTTACAGCAATAACGTCATCGAATTTTTTGGTTAGGTTTTTCAGAGTAACCTTGGCCATTTTGGTCTCCTTTATAGAAAATAATAATTACTTAAGGATTATATACCAAAAAAAGCCTATTTTCTATAATCGGCTATATAATTCATGCCGTAAGGATCCCGTCCAGCCAAAAAATCTGCTGCTTTCATGGCTGTCCTAAGGCCCTCGGTTAAAGGATCAGCAATGGGGGCACACAAGCCTTCAAAGATGGACATGGTTATAAAAGCAATATTTAGCAGGCTGCGGTTAGGCATACCAAAACTTATATTGGAGGCTCCCATAGTGGTGGAAACCCCAAATTCCCGGGTAACCATCCGTAAGGTATCCAAAGTTATCCTGGCAGAATTGGAATCAGTAGAATTAGTCATAACCAGGCAATCAAAGACGAGATTTTCCCTGCCAATATTTAATGACTCTGCTTTGGCTATTATTTTTTTGGCAATATTGAACCTGGTCTCAGGGTCTTTGGGAATACCCTTCTCATCGCAGGTTAAACATACAACTGCGCTTCCGCTTTCCTTTACCACCGGGAGTATTTCTTCCATAGATTTTTCTTCCCCAGTTACTGAATTTATCAGTAACTTATAAGGGCAAACTTCCATGGCCGCTTTTAAGGCCTGCGGATTAGATGAATCGATACAAATTGGCCTGTCAGTAACTTCCATAACCGCTTTGACTGCCTGGGGAAGCAATTTAACCTCATCTACCCCCACTGCACCTACATTAATATCAATAATTTCTGCCCCTGCCCCTGCCTGTTCTATGGCATCCTGTTTTACCATTTCCAGCTTTCCTTCTTTCAGCTCCTCAGCTAATGCTTTTCGGCCAGTAGGATTTATCCTTTCGGCAATAATTACTGTAGGAAGATTAAGGCCAAATTTTACTTCACATTTATTTCCGGTTAAAACTGTTTCCATAGTTTATCACCCTTTTCTAATTATTATATTGATGGTATATTTTTATGAAATTTTCCAAAAATTTATCATTAATGGGGGGTAGGGAAATAGTTACCCTTATAAAACCGTCAATCCCCAAATTACATCCAGGCCTGACTATAAAACCCTGTCTTAGCAGCTCTTCTATTATTTGATTGGTATACTTGCCGGTTTCAATAATAAAAAAATTAGCCTGGGAGTCAATATACCTAATATTGTGTTCATCCAGCCTGCTATAAAATTTCTTCTTTTCCTGCTGTATTTGTTTTACCGAAGACTCTATTTCCTGGCGGTGATTGAGAGCAGCTAACGCTGCAGCCTGGGCCAGGGAATTGACATTAAAGGGTAGTCTTATCCTATTTAAGTCCTTTATAATCCTTTTATCTGCCGCTCCATAGCCTACCCTTAGCCCGGCTAAAGCAAATATCTTGGAAAAGGTCCTGAGTATTACCAGATTGGAAAATTTATTCAGGTAACTCAAACTATTAACATCAGCTTCAGGAGATACATATTCCACATAGGCTTCATCCAGTACTACCAAAGCCTGGCCCTGGAGCCGCTCCAGGACATATTCAAAATCCTTTTGGCTTATGGCAGTACCGGTAGGGTTGTGGGGGCTGGTTAAAAACAATATTTTGGTATGGCTGTCTACCGCCGAAACCATATTTTTAATATCCTGGCGGAATTGGGACAGGGGAATTTTTCTTACTTCTCCCCCGCATTTTAGGGCAGCCTTCTCATAGATGAGAAAGGTGGGGTCAGCTACCACTACATTACTGCTGTTTTCCACATAACAGTCGCAAAGCATCTCTATCACTTGATCGGTACCATTACCTATTATTAAGTTATCCTCATCCGTATTAAGCAACTGGGCTAATTTTTCCCTAAGCAGTGTACAGTTGGCATCAGGATAATAATTAACCTTGGCCGCTTCCCGGCATATTGCATCCACCACTGCCTTATGGGGACCTTCCATGTTTTCATTGGAAGCTAGTTTGTAAACCTCTCTTAATCCGTATTTTTTCTTTATTTCCTCTAAGGTCCTGCCCGGAATATATTCCGGTATATCCTGCAAACATTTTCTTATTTCCATATTAGTCCTGTTCAAATCTTATTCCTATTGAATGATTATGGGCATAAAGACGCTCAAAAGCAGAAAAATCCTGGATATATTTTTTTTCTTCCGCTAACATATCCCTGCTGTAACACATAACACTGCTTTTCTTTAAGAAATCATACACTCCCAGGGGAGAAGAAAACCTGGCATTACCCGAAGTTGGTATAATATGATTGGTACCACCAATATAATCTCCAACAGCCACCGGGGTGTAATTGCCCATAAAAATTGCCCCGGCATTATTTATCTGCTTAAGTATCTGTTCAGAATTAGAGCAGGCAATCTCCAAGTGTTCCGGGCTAATCTGGTTGCACGCTTTTACCAGTTTCTGCATATCGCTATCATAAACAATACTGCAGTTGGCCCTCAAAGACCTTTCTGCTATTTCCCTATTCTGCCCATATTGTCCTAATGAATCCAATAGATGGCCCAGCTGTTCTATTACCTGTAACCCCAAATACTGGTCAGTGGTAAGCAGGATAGAAACAGCCTGGGGGTCATGCTCTGCCTGGGACAAAAGGTCTGCGGCCACAAAACTGGGCTCAGCGCTTGCATCAGCAATTACAACTATTTCACTGGGACCTGCCAGGCTATCTATGCCTACCTGCCCATAGACTTCCCTCTTGGCGCTGGTAACATAAATATTTCCTGGACCTACCACTTTGTCTACTTTACCTGTATCATCGGTACCATAAGCAAACAAGCCTATAGCTTGGGCTCCTCCTATCTTATAAATTTCTTCAATGCCCAGCTTACGGCATAAATAAAGCAGGGCAGGATTGGCTTTTCCTCCCGGCAAAGGAGGGCTGCAAACTGCAATTTCCTTTACCCCTGCTATCATGGCTGGTATGGCTCCCATCAATACCGAGGAAGGATAAGGATATCTGCCGCCGGGCACATATATACCTACTCTCTTTAAAGGATTTACCAGCTGGCCTAATTTCTTTCCTTTACGGGGAGCATTGAACCAGGTTTTGCTTTCATGCTCCATTTGCTGCTGATGATAGTAAGTTATGTTTTCCATGGCTACTTTCATAGCCTGCACCAGTTCAGGATGATGGTCTTTGGTATACTTATAGCCCTCTTCTAGTTCTGGGGTGCCTACCTTGACATCTGGCCAATTCCTGGGCTTGTATCCGTCAAAAGCTTCCACATAATCCAGAATAGCTTCCTGGCCCCTGTCTGAAATATCGGCAAGAATGTTTTTAACTGTTTCTTCTACCTCTTCCGGTATAATGTTCTGGCTGGTCTTCTTTTTCTGGGATAATTCCTGCAAGCTGGAGACCTTTAAAAAACTTAATTTCATGGGTTATTTCCTTTGTTTCTTGTTCTTGTTAATATATTAAAAAAAACTTAATTATACAAGCTAAAATAAGATGCAAAACAAGCCAAAAATGCTTATGCATATCTGTTGTGCAGTATGTGCCGCCCATCCTTACCAGATCCTGTCTGGTGAGTATGATATAACCTTCTATTATTATAATCCCAACATACATCCTGAAGAAGAGCACCAAAAAAGGCTGGAGTCAGTACAAAAGCTGGCCCATCAGTATAAAATCCCTTTAATAATAGGACCTTACCAAACTCAGCTATGGTTTGAATTTACTGCCGGCCTGGAATTGGAAAAGGAAGGGGGAGCCAGGTGCCTCAAGTGTTATGAATTCAGGTTAAAACAAACTGCCCAACAAGCCAAAAAATTAGGGTTTAGCTGCTATTGCACCACTCTTTCCGTAAGTCCCCATAAAAATGCCCAGGCCATCAATATTTTGGGATCTGCCCAGGGCCGGGAGCAGGGCATTGATTTTTATCAGTCCGACTTTAAGAAAAAGGACGGTTTTAAAAAAACCATCCTTTTATCCAAGCAATTAAAGCTTTACCGGCAAAACTACTGCGGCTGTATTTACAGCCAAAGGTAGACGCCTACTGTTCTTTATCTTTGTTCTTAAACTTGGTAATCAGGTAATTGGCAATGATAATAGCAGCTATAATAGCTAAAAAATTTAACAGGTAAACTACTTTGATTGGTCCAAAATAGGTACTGTCTACCCTGTACGCTTCTATGAAAGTACGGTACAGGGCATAGATAGCCAGGTAAGCGCATATAATTAAACCATCAGGCAATCTGCCGGGCCTTTTCTTATAATAACGGTGCAGCAGCAGCAAAATTCCAAACAATATAAGATTAGCAATAGACTCATACAAAAAAGTAGGATGAAAATATTCAGAACTGGCATAATCTGCAGGCCGATAAGCGGGATCTATAAAAATGCCCCAGGGTAAATCAGTAGGCCTTCCAAAGGCTTCCTGGTTAAAAAAGTTTCCCCACCTGCCGATAGCCTGGCCCAGCACCAAAGCAGGTGCTATGATATCTGCCCATGTCCAAAAATTCAGCTTCCTGACTTTGCAGAATATTGCCAGGGCGATAAGTCCGCCCAGCATTACACCCTGTATGGCCAGGCCTCCTCTTCTAAAAGCAAAAATATAGCTGGGGTTACTGGCATAGTAAGACCAGTTAGCCATTACATGCACCAGCCTGGCACCGATGATTCCAGCAATTACTGCAAAAGGAGCAAAATTGATAACCTCTTCTTCTCTATGGGAACGATAACGGGCAATAAGGTAAGCCGCTAGAATACCCATCAGCAGTCCTGCCGCAATGATTATTCCATACCATCGAACTTGAATATTGCCTATATAAAAAGCTATAGGATCAACGGACACTTTGCCCTCCCTCTAAATATTTTTTATTTTTGGGAAATAATACCATAAAAACAATTAAATATTAATTTTATTTAGGAAGGGAAATAACCTGGTAAACCAGCCCATAACCAGTATCATAGCATCAGCTACAAAAATTATACCTAAAATTATTAAAAATATTCCGCTGATTATTGATACTATATTAAGGTGACGGTTAAGCTTTTTAAGCAGCCTGGAAAAAAATCCTATAAAAATAGAGGCTAGCACAAAAGGCAAGCCCAGCCCTACCGAAAAAGCGGCCAATAATCCAATGCCCTGCAGCAGGGTATCCATCTGGCTGGCCAGTAGTAAAATTCCTGAAAGGATAAGCCCTACACAGGGTACCCACCCAAAAGAAAATACCAGGCCTATTAAAAAAGAGGAAAGATATCCGCTTTTTAAGCTGGTAGGCATTTCAAACCTTTTTTCGATATTTAAAAATCTAAGCTTAAAAACTCCCATATAATGGAGGCCAAATATAATTAAGAATACTCCACCCACCCTGGCTATTATGCTGGAATACTGGCTTAGCAGCCTGCCTACAAAAGTAGCGGTGGATCCCAGCAATATAAATATCAGGGAAAAACCAGCCACAAACAGCAGGCTGTTAATGAAAAGGTACAGCCTCTCAGACATCTTAATCTGGCTGCTCTTATAAATGGCCTTATTAGACATAAGGCTTATGTAAACAGGCACTAAAGGCAGTACACAGGGTGATACAAAAGCCAGAATACCTGCCAGAAATGCTGAAAATATTCCTATTTGTAACATTATAATCTTTTCTCCAGTTCACTAATCAATTTTTCTTTGGTGAGTAAACCAGTAAAATGGATTAATACTTCGCCCCGTCCATCCAGGATATAGGTAGTGGGTATGGCCCTAATCCCCCACCCGGGCATAATGGTATCCACACTTCCATCTATAAGGATTGGATAGTTGATACCATATTCTTCTATAAAAGCTGCCAATTCCGGCTTGGTTTCATTGGACACCCCTATGAACTGAACTCCCTTGTCCTTATACTGGCCATAAACTTCTATGAAGTCAGGTATTTCTGCCCTGCAGGGTGGGCACCAGGTAGCCCAAAAATTAAGCACCACCAGTTTGCCTGCATAATCAGACAATGAAACTTCCTTATCTTCTAAATCCAGCAAAGTAAAATCATTACTGTAACCATCCTGGGCTCCAGCCTCAGCTGCCGGTGCCTCCTGCGGATTGCTGCAACCAGCAACAGCTAGAGCTAAAAAACTAATTATAATTATTAATGCCAAGATTTTTCTCATCTTATTATTCACCAACCTTAAGTAGATTATAAAATTGTTCGCTTCTGCCCCAGTCATATACCTGCTTAAGGGCATGGGGATGCTTGTTTATATCCCCTTTTTCATCAACCTTTAAATATACATAATCAGAATGATAGTTTATATCTAAAACATCAAAAAAAGACCGGATAACCTTACGGGCACAATCAAATATTTTTCCAGAACCTGAGCCTGCACAGGATAAGAATATGCCCTGCCTTTGGCTTTCTACCACCTTTTGCCTCAATTCATATTTTAAGGACCAATACTTCTGGCACCTGTCAATTAATGCCTTCAAACCTGCAGGCACACTGGTAAAAAAAATAGGGCTGGCCACTGCTATAAAATCTGCCTTCTCCAGCAGCCCATAAACCTTTTGCATATCATCTTGGATTACGCATTGCCCGGTTAGGCTGCAGCTTCTACAGCCCCTGCAGGGAGAAATATCCAAGCTGTTTATCCTAAGCCTATGCACCTTTAGGCTGCCCCCAGCCGGGTTTTCTTCTACTCCCGCTATAAAACTGGCCATCAGGGTTGATGTATTGCCCCCAGTACGGGGGCTGCCATAAACCGCAAGAATGTTTTTTTCCATAAATTTTTTAATTATCATTTATAAACATATTAAACTTTAAGCTCTGCCCTGGTTCCAGCACTACAAAATTCTGGTCGAAATCTCCCCTTATCATTTGGTCAAAATAATTATTGCTGCCCTTTATCTCTTCAAAACGCAACCCCAGTTTTTCCGCTTCCTTCCGGGCCAATTCCCTACAGCTTTCCGGATCATAATTACCAGTATTTATATATACCAGCCTTTTGTAGTTTTTAAGCATCTCGCCCCTGATCCATTCCCAGGTCTGTTCATCATATTTATCTTTTATCTGCTCCACTTCACCAATCATAAAATCATCTGAATCCCCAATATAGCCCCGGGTAAGGTAAAAAGTACCGGGCTCTGCCTGGTGCTGCTTCCGGTATTCTTCTACCGATCCCAATAGCATGGCTATGCAATCATCACACCTGGACACTACCAGATGAGTGTGGCTGGAACACAGGCCTTCCACACCCTTTCCACATAATCCGTAACCTAAAATTATTAAATCTTTATCCTGAAACTTATCTATTTCCTGCTGCAGCCTGGTTCGCAGTTCATCGCTTCGCTCATGCAGTTTCCTCTCCAGATTAACTACCGACCAATTAGCAGGTATCTTATCCTTTAACTCGTCATATACTACATCACAAGCTATAAATGCTACTTTTTTATCTTCAATATCCAATATTTTGCTGTCCTTTCTATATCTTTCTGATCCAGCTAAGGTAAGAGCCATTCAGAAGTTTTACCTTGTAGCCTTTTTGAACCATGATCCGGTAAGCCAGGTAAGCCCTGTAGCCGGTCTGGCAATATATAATTATTAATTTATCCAAGCCTATGCTTCCCAGGTTTTCCCGCAGCTGGTCTATGTGAATATTTACTGCACCTTCTATATGTCCCTGACTGAATTCTTTTTCCGTCCTGACATCCAGCAGAAACAGGTCCCGGCCTTCATCCCTGAGGTTTCCGAGTTCTTCAGTGTCTATAAACTCGACTTCATCTTTGCCCAGGTTTTCGCCAATCATACCCAGAATGTTAATTGGGTCCTTTGCTGAACCATATTCCGGCTGGTAGCAAAGATCGATTTGCCCTAAATCCTCTATATTCAATTTGGCTTTGATAGCAGTAGAGACAATATCTGCTCTCTTGTCCACTCCCTTTCTGCCAATAGCCTGTAGTCCCAGAACAGCACCATTTTTGCGGTCATAAATCAACAACATATGAATCATCTCTGCCCCTGGGTAGTAACCGGCATGATCCAGGTAATGTACCTCTATTTGGCCCGCATCAATACCGGCAGACTTAGCTTCCTTAAAACTGATGCCGGTTTTGGCCAGGGCCAAGTCCAGTACCTTAATTATGGAGGCAATATGCGTCCCCTCAAAACTGTCCTGGCCGCCAGCTGCATTATAGCCGGCTGCCCTTCCCTGGCGGTTGGCTATTGATGCCAGGTTATAAGGACCGTGCCTTCCAGTAAGGTTATGAATGCACTGGCAGCAGTCACCGGCAGCGTACACCCCGTCTACATTAGTCTGCATATACTGGTCAACCTCTATGGCTCCGCTTTCTCCAATAGCTATTCCTGCCTTTTTAGCCAAATCTACTGAAGGCCTGGTCCCTATGCCCATAAATACCAGGTCTGCAGGAATCTTTTTTCCTGACTTGGTATATACATGGGCTACCATCTGGTCTTTGGTAATAAATTGCTGGGCCTGTTCACCGGTTAGAAGATTTATGCCCTTATCCCTTAAGTAGTTATGCAAATATTCCACTATCTTAAAATCAAACATGGGAAGAAGCTGGCTGGTTTTTTCCAGTATGGTAACTTTCATGTTTTTACCCAGAAAAGCATCCAGAAGTTCCAGGCCTATAAAACCTCCCCCGATGATTACCGCACTGGGGTCCGGGGTAGTGATCCGGTCCAAATATTTCTTTAACCTTAAACTGTCGTCTATGGTCTTTAGCGCGAAAACATTTTCAGAATCCAACCCCGGCATATCCAGCATTATGGGATTTGACCCGGTAGCCAGGATAAGCTTATCCCAGTCCTGGGTAAAAACCTTGCCGCTTTCCAAATCTTTGGCTGCTAATGTTTTATCCTCCAGGTTTATTTGGGTCACTTCATGCCTGGTGTATACTTTCAAATTGAACCTTTTTTCAAAATTCTTAACCGTATTTATTAGCAATCTGGACATATGGTTTATGGTCCCTGACACATAGTAGGGAAGCCCGCAGGTACCATAGGAGATATACCTGTCTTTATCAAACATTATAATACGGGCATCCTCGCTGGCCCGCCTAATTTTGGCAGCTGCTGAAGTACCCGCAGCAATAGCACCTATAATCACATAAGTAGTGGCCAATTAAATCCTCCTGTCAGGTAATTATTTCATAACCTATTTTTTTAAGCATTTCGCCTATCTGTTCTATGCTTGTTTGATCACTATCATATTCCACCGTTAATTTTTCTGTAGCCAGGTTAACCACGGCTTCTACTATTCCCGGCTGTTTTTTTAATACTGTTTCAATTTTTTTAACACAGGAAGCGCACTCAACTCCCAGCAAAGGATAGCTTTCTTTTTTTACGGCCATAATCACACCCCTTGATCATTTTCAAATTAATATTATTTTAGTTTTAATTTATATTTAGCCTTTTTAGCTTCAGATTTTTATTTTATTTATAATAGCAACTTTTTTTAACATATGGTAACTAAAAAAAGTTAACCTGAGATATATTGATATTATTATATATTAATTATCTAATATTTCAAATAAAAACTAAGCCCTGTCTTGCAGGGCTTAGAGTTTGCTTGTATTATTCTGTTTCTTTTTGGCCATATATAAGATGCTTTATGGCCTCTATTTCCTTTTGGGTAAGTTCTTTTACTTTCTCATAGCCGGCAATAGTGCTGTTAACTATATGTTCGTATTTTTTCTGGGTAAGATCTTTTACTTGGCTCGCTTTATGTTCTGCTTCCTTCTTTATATCAGCAGCCACTTTCTTTATGTCTGATCTCAGCTCTTTTCCTGACTTAGGGGTAAGCAGCATAGCCGCTATCGCTCCCGCTACCACTCCCAGCAAAAAGCCGGTAAACACAGCTCCTGAATTTCCCTGTTGATTATTATGGCTCATAGAATCAGCTCCCTTGGGTATTATTTCAATATTTAATTTCTTTTTATAATAACACCTAAGGCCAAAATGATAAAATTAGTTAATATTTTATCTAATTATCTTACGGCAGCAGCACCGGTACCCGGTAAAAACTAAAAAGAGGTAACTATTGTCCTATTCTACCTTTCCCCATTTTTTGGTATCATATTTATCTGAAAATAGGATGAAACTATACAGCTATAACCATCAAGATAAAAAGTTAAACTATAAGCTGGAAGGCCCCCTGGATTGCCCCCAGGTTCCAGGAGCATTGATGCATGTATTAACTTTTACATCTCCCTACCATAGCGGTAACCCCTTAAATGACAGGGCTTACTGTGAACTATTTTCTGCGGAACCATTGGACCGCCGGGCCAAGCTGTTAATATTTCTGCACGGTTTTTCCACCCAAAAAACAAAAATGCAAAACTATTATTATTTTATAAAGGAAGCGGTAAAAAGGGGCTATAGTTGTGCTTTCCTTAATTTGCCCTTGCATCTTAACCGTTCAGAAGACCAATCCGGCAGCAGCAGGGACCTCATCTACTATGATGATGTGGATACCTTAAAATACTTTCACCAATGCGTGGTGGATATAAAGCGGCTAATGGATATAGCAGAATTGGAAAAATGGCCGCTAGGTTCTATCCATATATGCGGACTCAGTATGGGAAGCATGATTTCAGTATTGGCCATGGCCCATGACCAGCGCATAGAAAAAGGAATATTGCTAATAGGGGGCGGACACTGGGAGCAAATTCACTGGAAAGGCATATTAAGGTTTATACTAAAGGGAGATTGTGCTGATGATGGCCGTATAAGCAGGGATAAATGCCATCATTATTACAGTACTTTTCCCGCTTTTCTGCAAAAACTAAAACAAGCAAACCCGGACCATATCGATACCAAAGACCTGGATTGGCTTTCTCCTGACCTTTCCAAAATGTGTTTTCTATGCGATCCCCTAGCCTTTGCCCACCGGATTGGCCCGGAAAGGGTACTGATGATTAATGCCAAATATGATTTATATTTTTCACGAAAATCTACATTGATGCTTCACCGCCAGCTGGGTTATCCCCAGATTCACTGGCTGGCTGCTTTCCATTCTTCCAGGGTACTTACCCAGTCCAAGGTACTGGATAAAATTTTTGAATTTTTAAAATGAGGCGGCTACCCGTCTTTCTTACCGGCCCACCCTGCTTTATTCAGCAGCAAATCTGCCCACCATTTATACCTTATATCAATAGCCCCTTCCGGGCATAGCTCACTGCAGCAAAAGCAGCGAATGCATTTGTTGTAATCATAGAGCACCTTGCTGGAAGTTACTTTAATGGCACTATTGGGGCAGACCTCCTGACAGGTGCCGCATAGGGTGCACCGGCCAGGTTCTGTTACCGGATAAGGATTAAACAGGCTGCGGGCCCGGGGCATTATGTGCCTGGCAGCAAAACTATCTCCCATCATTTGTTTTTTAGCAATATTGCGGGGCAGCAGGTAGTTCTCTATCAGGTAACCCTTTTCTATATCCCCTACTATCTCCACTTCATCTAAACGGGGGACTCCCTCCAGGCCCAACAGGGCGAAGTTCTGGGCATTAAGCCCTATAAAGCTGGCTGCAGCTACATCCATAGCCAGGGGATCTCTGCTGGCCAGTATCAATCCCGTGTGTCGGGGGGTTCCCTTTACTCCCGGGCCTTCCCCTTCCATGGCCAGCACCGCATCCATAATATTTATGCTCGGCTTTATAAAATAAGCTATGTCCACCAGCATCTGGGAAAAGTCCTCTATCTGGGTAAACCTTAGGTGATGGCCTATTTTAGTATAACCCGGCACCAGGCCAAACATATTCTTAACCGCTCCGGTCATAGAAGTCAGGTTATGGGTTTTAAGCTTGCACAGGTTGATTATCCTGTCTGCTTCCAATGCCGGCTTTATTATATCCACTTTCCTTATGGCTTTACCCTGCTTTAAGGTACAGCTGATATAGGCAGTATCAAAATTAAGCACACATCCTGTCCTCTGGGCCACTTCCATCATTCCTGTGGCCTGGTACACTTTTTCCAGGCTTTCCTTGGTAAAAGGAATCCCTGCTCCGGGACTGTCTGCTATGGTTATCCGGCTAACATCTGTAAAGGATGCTAAAATTTCTATTAATGATTCCAGGAACCGGGGATGGGTAGTAACTGCTTTTTCAGGACCGGCAGCCAGCAGCAGGTTAGGCTTTATCAGTACCCTGTGATCAGGCCTGATAATATTTTTAAATCCTCCCAAAATATCTACTGCCCTATGGAGGGCAGGAATTGTTTGCTGTCTCAGGTAACTGTCGCACTTTACCACACTAACTTTATTTAAATTATCTTCCATCAGCCTGACTTTCTTTTGCCTTTTATCCTTGTTATTATACTGTAACCTTATTCCGGTGTATATGCAGCTTATTATTTGCAATTATGGTCATAAGCCAGGTGTGCCACTTTGTCAGGATCAATTCCCAGCAATTTAGAGCCAACCCGGTCTACCTGCCAGGCTTCATAGCCTCCCACCAATTTTTTGCAGGGAGGTTTACAGGGCCTGCCCCCTGGAAGGTGGCTGTCAGCCTGGCCAATACCGGCATCAATTATGGCCATATCTATATTCACGTAATGGTTTAAATCCTCTATGGCTTGATTTACCCCCACCCGGTGAACATCACTGCGATGGTAGTGCCAGTAGCCTCCATAATATTTTTGGGGCAGCAATCCAATAAGATTCTTGCGGCTTAAGGTAACGCCAGTAATGGTGTGGGCCTTAAGTGTGGGCACAGAGATAAAATAGTAACCTTCAAACAGTATCCGGGGGAGGTATAGCCGGGGATAGGCCAAGGCCCCCTCACCCCTGCGGATAACCAGAGGGCAGCGGTCTACATCCACCAGTTTTACCTTATGGTTTTCTGCCAGCCGGCAGTAGCCCAAAGCCTGGAAAGCCCTTGGGGTGTCACACCCTCCTGAACCCTCTATTATAGCCAGCTGGGCTTGCGGATTATTGCTTTTTATATATCGGACCAGGGCCTCTATGCACTCCACCGAAGTGGTGCAGGGAGGAGGTACATCTTCCAGAAGGTTGGGCTTGATTAAAATCCGGTCAACCCTGCTTAACACTGAATCAAATTTTAGCAGGTTAAGCAATTCAAACAATGATGATTCATAATTGGTTAAATTTACGGTTTCGACCATAGTATTTGCCTTTGCTTTTCCTATTGTCTGCGATTATAGGATAAATGCCCAAAAAGTAAAAATAGAGGGTATAAAATAGCCCAAATTGTAATAAAACACTATATTTGGTAAACTAACAACTAAATTTTATCTATATATAGGGGTAGTTCCCTAAATTTAATAAAGGGTGATATGAAAAATGAGCGGTATAGCAGGAATAATTAGTAAAAGAAAGCAGCCAAAAGCAGCCAAGGAAGTCAAACAGCTGCTGAAAAAAATCAGGCACCGGGGCAGCAGGCAGGAAACATTACTGGAAAAAAACGGATGCTGCCTGGGGATGGTATCTAATGACTCCATGCCCCAAGACTCATCAGCGCTGGTGGATGGGAGAATATATAATATTGACCAGGTATCTAAACGGCACGGCTTAAATTTTAGGCCGGGCTACCCTGATGGTAAGAAAATAAAAGAATTGGTGGATGCTGAAGGCCCTTCCATTATCAAGGAATTCCAGGGTGCATTTTCCCTTGCTTTGGCTGATTTTAGCAATAATTTTTATCTGGCCCGTGATACTATTGGCATCAAACCCCTTTATTTTGTCCAGGATTCAGACCGGGTGGTTTTTGCCTCAGAAATTAAATCCCTGACTGGCTACGGGGACAAAGTGGCAGAATTTCCTCCAGGCCATGTCATGAAAAACACTTTCCTGCCCCGTGAATATGACAGTATTGAAATAGGGGATTATGATTTTCTCCAATCCATGGGTGCTGCAGAGATAACAGACAAACTGGACCAGCTGCTGCAGGATGCTGTTAAAAAAAGGATAGAAGGGCAACAGGGAGAAATTGGGGTTTGGCTTAGCGGAGGCGTAGATTCCAGCCTGATAGCAGCACTGGCAAAAAAATTTACTTCCAGGCTTTATACTTTTTCCGTAGGTTTTGAGGGATCGCCGGACCTGGAAGCTTCCCGGGTGGTAGCCCAGGCCCTGGGTACCAGGCATATAGAGCATAAGCTGGATCTAGATCAGCTATACCAGACCATACCAGAAGTAATCTATCATCTAGAATCTTTTGACGCTCCCCTGGTCAGAAGCTCTTTGGGCAATATGATCGCTTCCAGGATTTCATCCAGGTCAGATATCGTCTTTTCCGGTGAAGGGGGGGACGAGGTTTTCGGAGGTTATAATTATTTTCTGGATTTTGATTCTTCAGAGAAGATACAGCAGGAATTGATAAAAGCCATTAACAGCCTGCACAATACTGCCTTACAAAGGGTAGACCGGCTGGCTAATGCCCATAACGTAAAAGTAAGGCTTCCTCTTTTAGATGAAAACCTGATTGATTTTGCCTTGACCATACCTACCAAACATAAGGTAAAAAAAGCCAAGAACATATCCAAATATATCTTAAGAAAAGTAGCAGAAAGGTATCTGCCTTATGAGATAGCCTGGAGGGATAAGGAAAAATTCTGGGAAGGTGCCGGTATCCAGGATACCCTGACTGAAAAGATTGAGAAAAATATCAATGATGAATATTTTGAAAAAAACCGTAAACTGGATAGCGGATTTAAATTAAGAAATAAAGAAGAGATGTATTTCTACCAACTGTTTAAGGAATATTTCGGCCAGGTGGACGTAGCAAATATCCTGTCTTTTACCCAGGACTTTAACTAATATGGGGCTGATAGCTTTTGGCGGTTTCAGCAATTTGCTTTAAATTAGCCAGGGGAGTCCTCAAGGGTACTGCGCATTCGGGGCCGATAATATCTACTCCGCAGTCCATAGCGTATTTTACCTCCCGGGCTACGTCTTCAGGGGTTCCAAACAGGAGAGTTTGAGGATTATTTATATTGCCTATGAGCACTATCCTGTTCCGGGCTAATTTTACTGCCTGGCAGGCATCCACTTTGGATTCAAAGTGGAAAGCATTTATCTTGGTCTGGCATATATATTCAATACGGTCTGCTGTATTTCCGCAAATATGCAAAATGGTGGGTACCTTTATCTGCTGGGCCAGGCGGCTGTGTATGGGTATTAAAAAATCCCGGTAGGATTGGGGGCTGCATAAGTCACGGGTAGCATGATCAGCTATGGTAATCACATCTGCCCCTGCCTTTATCTGGGCTTCTGCAAACCATAGAGTTACCTGGGCCAATTTATCCAGTATGCCTTTTACCTCCTGGGGATCGGTTATGGTTTTTATCAGGAAATCCTCTATGCCAAACAAGTGATAACTTAAGGTCCAGGGCCCAAATACCTTGCCCGCTATCAGTACCTGGGGATATTTGTCTTTAAGCATGGAAATACATTCCAACACTGCTTTTACTGCAAGGTTATCCAAAAAACCTTTATCCAGTTTGATATCCTGGTATCCCTTCCATAATTTCCCCTTTACGGTTGGCATCTTATCTACCTGGCCCCAATCGACCTGGCAGCCTAGAGCATAAGACTCTATCACCACTGAAAACAAGGGCATTATGGCATCGTAGCCCAAAATTTCATAGCTGGACCGGGATAGCTCAAACATAGGCTTTGCTTCGGTGTGGGCCTGGGGGAAAAAGGAATGCATCAGCTCCATCTGCTCTACGGTAATGGTGGATACAGGATTAAATACTGCTTTTCTGGGGGTTTTCTTTCCCCGTAGCTGATTTAATGCTATTTCTCTTGATGTCATGCCGCCTATCCCTATCGTCATTTTGCTTGTAATGCATGGTCTAACTTATTACTTTGCCCCTTTTATGTCAAGGATCAAGCCCCAATTTAGATATTACTTAACCGGGTAGGATTTAAATTCCTGCACTGCATTTATTACTGCTTTTTCAATCGGTATTCTTTCTATGCTGGAAGCACCTACAAACCCTACTGCTTCGGTATGGCGGTAGAGATATTCTGTATCTTTTGGTTCGGCAAAAGGACCACCATGGGCCAGGCAGATAAGCCGGGGATTTATTTTTTTGGCTGCGGTTATCATATCCTGTATTTTCTTTGCCCCCAAACCGTAATCCACCGTTGCAAACCCCTGCAGGCCGCCAGCTGTCCCCCCGGCATGGGGCACCAGGCAATCGACTCCTGCCCTGGCCATGTCCTCTGCCTCCTGGGCAGTAAATACATAAGCCATGGTAAATATTTCCTGCTGGCTGGCCAGCCTCACTAGCTCTACTTCCCGGCCAAAACCCAATCCTACTGATTCTTTCATATTTCTCCACAGGGTGCCTTCTTCAAACAGTCCCATGGTAGGAAAATTTATAATCCCCGAAAAACCAGCAGATTTAAATTTATCCAGAAGCTGCCCCAAATCCCAGCTAGAAGCGTCACAGGCTTCTATCCCCCCTATTACGGGAGTATCCTTTACCACATTATTTATTTCGTCAGCCATGTCTAAAGTCATATGGTTGGAATGCCCCAGATTATGGCTGGTAGGAAGCCCCTTTAGCCTGGAAATGCCGGTGCTGTATACTATAATTAAATCAGCTCCCCCGATTTCTGCACATTTGGCCACCAGCCCGCAGCTGCTTCCTGCTCCAATCAGGGGTATGCCCTGCTCTATCTTTGCTTCCAGCCTTGCCTTTATTTGTGCCCGCTTAAATTTTTTTGCCATCCCCTTACTCCTCCCATTTATTTAAAAAAATTATGTCATCATACCAGTTAATGTCTTAACCAGTATAGCTGCAAATTGTTCCTCATTAATGTGGCAGTCGCATTTTATAACTTTAATACCTGGCCTTAGGTTCTTTTCTACTGACTCCAGGAAAGCCTGGTCGGTTTCTGGATTAAAGAAGGGGCCCCCTTTAATATCGTAAGAAGAGAAACCCTTAAGGGGTGCTACAAAAGCAGTTCTGCCCTTAGACAGGTTAAGTTTTTGAGCCAGCGCTTTTCCTGCTTTAATATTTTCCTGTAGGCTGGTCCTCATCAGCACTGCTGCCGGATTATGCTGGTAAAACTGTCTTTTTTTATATTTGGATGGAATATTTCCAGTCCAGAAGTTTACAAAATCGATGGCTCCGCAGGTTACCACCTGGGGCACGCCTTTAGATCCGGCAGTTTCAAACCGGTGCCTGCTGGCCGGAAATACGCCTCCTGCTACAATATTGATAATCTCGGTAGTAGTAATATCTAAAACTCCCTGTACCCATCCCTCTTCTATCATGTTTTCCATAGCTCTTCCCCCGCTGGAGGAAGCGGCAAAGGCTACCAATTCCATATCCTGCCTTTTTAGCATTTGGCCGGCAAAAGTAACACAGGGGGTGGTAGCCCCCATCATGGTAGCTGAAATCAATGCCTTATTATCACCTGCTTTTTGGCCAGTGCCCAGGCTGGGGGTGCCATATTGCACCATTCCCGCCACTGCAGCAGCAGCATTGACTATAATCTGGCGGGTAATACGGTTTATGCCCAGGATATCAGCCACAGAATAAACCATCATTATATCTTTTTCCCCCACAAAAGGTGTAGTATCACCAGAAGCCAGGGTGGATATTACCAGCTTGGGAAAACCCAGGGGAAGCGCCCTCATGGCAGCACAGGCCAGATTGGTGCCGCTGCCTCCACCCATTCCGGCTACTGCCGCTATTTCTTGCTGCCGGTATAGTTTCCTGGTAATCCCTACTACACCTTTGGTCATTACTTCCATGGATCTTCCCCGGTCCCGGATAGATATCAAACGCTCAATTTCTTCTCCCCCCTCCCGGGCTACTTCTTCCCGGGAGATATCCGGTTTAAAAGCGGGGGGTCCCAGCACACCAGCATCCATGACTAGAGTTTGTATTCCCCTCTCCTGTAAGGTAGATTTAAAAAACTGGAATTCCTCTCCTTTGGTATCCAGAGTGCCTATAAGCAGAACCTTTTTAACCATATGCCCTTATCCCCTATGCCAGATGATGTTAACTATTTTATTTTAGCATACCAGCCTTATCCATAATATAGGGTTTTGATTTTAATTAAATTTACTTTTATCCAACCCATAAAGGCTAGTTACTGTCTTCTTTTATGGTTTTTGCCCCATCACTGCCGTGTATTTATCTACATTGCGCACCTCGGTTTTTCTTTTTTATTTTATTGATTTTTATTTTTTTTTGTTGTATTTTTATCTTAAAATTAGCAGTCTGTTGATTAGAGTGCTAATCTTGCATTGTGTTTTTGTGTATTTATTAAAGGAGGTAACCATGAACTACAAACCACTGGCCGACAGGCTGCTGCTTAAGGTTAAAAAAGCAGAGGAAATGACCAAGAGCGGCATCGTGCTGCCTGACAGCGCCCAGGAAAAGCCCCAGGAAG
>JAQVDY010000012.1:0-5385 GCA_028698215.1 Actinomycetota bacterium
AATATGGGCAATATCCTGTATCCGCTAGTAATGGTGGTACTGATTATAATACTGGTAGGATTGGCTATATCGGTAATAGTCAATCTGGTAAAACTAATAGTATTTATGGTGAAAAAAGAAATATAAGGAGTATAAATGGACGAAAAGGAAAAATACGAAAAAGCTAAAAAAAGGGTAGAGGAGATCAAGGGATTTTATGTTCACCTTATTACCTATGTAGCAGTTATATTGGTCTTAATGGTAATTAACCTAATAGCTTCTCCCAGTTTTTTGTGGTTTTTGATCGTAGCTGGAGGCTGGGGATTTGGCTTGTTCTGGCATGCTATGGGGGTGTTTGTATTTGGCAAGGGCAGCATGTCTGGCTGGGAAGAAAGAAAAATAAAGGAAATAATGGAAAAAGATCATATAAAGTAGGTATTGGATTTGCATAGGTATCATTGATGATTTGAACTAAAAAACACTTATTTTTTTATTGATTTCCATTAAATCTTCACCAGGCTTATAAAAATGTTTCCAAGGGTCTTCTTTTTGACCTAATCTCCTGAATATGTTACTAAGATTATATTTTTGTGAGTCCATGCCGGGTTTATGAAGCTCATGCCAATCCAGGGGGACAGCAATAGGGGCCCGGGGAAGTGTTCTGATAGAATAAGGGCAGATGGTGGTCTGGCCATAGGCATTCCGGGTATAATCCAGGTATAGCCTTCCTTTCCTTTTTTCTTTTAAGGTCTCCAGGGTATATTGGAGGGGGGATTTACGGGCAAAACAGGAAGCTATCTTTCTGGCGGTGTCTCTCACCTGGTCAAAACTGAATCTGGGAAGCAGAGGTATAACCAGGTGAAGGCCGGAAGAGCCGGTGGTCATAACCCCGCATCTGACTGAAATACGGTCAAGAAAATTCTTTATGTTCACCGCGGCCTGCACCACCAGGTCAAAATTGTTGCCGGGAGGAGGGTCCAGGTCGAATATAAGTTTATCCGGGTAGCCTAAATCAGGGGTTTTGCTCAGCCAGGTATGAAAGGATAGTACTGCCTGGTTGGCCAAATAAAGCAAAGCGGCAGAAGAATTGCACAGGGCATGTCTTATGGGGCTGCCGTCAGCCCTGCTTAAGGTGATGGTATCTATCCAGTCTGGAAAATAATCTGGAGCTGCTTGCTGGTAGAAGATATCGCCATCCAGGCCGTCAGGGGCTCTTTGCATATTAAGCGGCCGGTGGGCCAGATGGGGAAGCATTACCGGGCCTATGTTCCGGTAATAATCAAGCACTTTTTGTTTGGAGTAATTGGGGACGGGGAAAAATATCTTTCCCAGGTTGGATAGTGTTAGCTTTCTGTTGTTAAATTTATAATTTTTTTCTTTCATTTTGGAACAGGCTTGAAAGGCATAGTTAAGCCTGGCTAGCTGGGTTTAGCTGTTTTTTCTTCCAATTCTTCTATGGTTAAGCCGCTTATAACTGACCGGGGTTCGGTATTAATGGGATTTCTCCGGGCATCGGCATACTGGTCTTTCATCTTTATAAACAGCCATCTCGCGTCCTGGCCCTGCTTGGAGCCGGTACGCAGCAGAACGTAAGCTCCTTTGAGTTTTTGGCCTTTAATAAAAATCTCCAGCTTCCCTTTTTCTAAGGCTTCCGGTACGGAGATATCCGGTTTTGCATTTTCATAGGTTCCCTTATCCCATACTATAACAGTCCCTGCCCCGTATTGGTTTTCTGGAATGATCCCTTCAAAATCAGCATATTCTAAAGGATGGTCTTCGGTAGGTATTGCCAGTTTTTTTTGGGAAGGGTCAGTGGAAGGACCTTTGGGTATTGCCCATGATTTTAATACCCCGTCCCATTCCAGGCGCAAATCATAGTGCAGGTTACGGGCATTATGTTTCTGAATAGTGTAGATTAAGCCCTGTTTACTGCCCTTGGCTTTGCCCTTAGGCTCATCGGTTTTGGAAAAATCTCTCTTACTTTTATATTCTTGTAGTTTATCCATAGGTCTCCCTTCTGTACTTTAGTGTAGATTCAGGGATAAAATAAGGCAAGAAAGTAAAATTGAGTTCTTAATTTATTCTTACATTAAGCTAAAAATCTTATATAATTACCAAAAAGGTTGAACTTAAACAGTATTTTTTGATCATAAACCTGCACTACAAATAGTCTTTGGAGGTAAAAATGGCATTTAATAATATTTTGGAAACCATCGGTAATACGCCTCTGGTAAAAATAAACCATATTGAATCCAGGATCCAGGTTTGGGCCAAGGTGGAGGCTTTTAATCCCGGTGGCAGCATAAAGGACCGCATAGCTTTAAGCATGATAGAAACTGCGGAAAAAGAAGGCAAAATAGAGCCTAAAAAATCTACCATAATTGAGCCTACCAGCGGTAATACAGGCATAGGCCTGGCTATAGTCTGTGCGGTTAAGGGTTACAGGTTAATACTTACCATGCCGGAGAGTATGAGCATGGAGAGGAGAAAGCTGCTGCATGCCTTGGGGGCAGAGATAAAGCTTACCCCTGCACAAAAGGGGATGAAAGGCTCTATCAGCCAGGCTGAAAGCCTGGCTGATAGCATAAAGCCCTCTTTTATACCCCAACAGTTTAAGAATCCAGCTAATCCCGGTATACATTTTAAGGCCACCGGCGCAGAAATCTGGGAGCAGTCCAAAGGCCTTATCGATATGTTGGTCTGCGGGGTAGGTACCGGAGGAACTATCACCGGGTGCAGTCAATATTTAAAGCAAAAGAATCCTAATCTGGTATCAGTGGCGGTGGAACCTTTTAGTTCCTCTGTCCTTTCTGGTTTTAAGCCGGGGCCACACAAAATTCAGGGAATAGGAGCAGGATTTGTACCGCCCGTCCTGGATACCGGCATCATAGACCGGATAGTGAGGGTAGAAGAAGATGATGCTGTAGCCGCTGCCAGGAAATTAGCCTGGAAAGAGGGCATACTGGCTGGAATATCATCAGGGGCTGCCCTGTGGGCTGCTACACAGCTGGCAGAAGCCGGGAAGGAAAACATTAAAAATATAGTAGTGGTTTTGCCGGATGGGGGAGAGAGATATATGAGTACCGGCCTGTTTGGGTAAGTTATTACTTACAATTAAGCAGTATCAGTCTATTATTCCCCCTCCTAAAAGCAGGTCGCCCTGGTAAAAAACTGCGGATTGGCCGGGGGTAACGGCTAGTTGGGGCGCATCGAACCTGCACAGTGCTTGATGGTTTTTATTTACTTTGATAAGGGCTGTGGCCGGAACAAAATTATATCTTATCATCACCTCTGCCTTGAATTCTGCTGCCGGCGGGTAGCCTGCTATGAAGTTGAGGCTGTTGATACTGAACTCGCTGGCAGCCAGTTCTTCTTTTTCCCCTACCACTACTTGGTTGTGCTCAGGAATTATTTTTGTTACATATAAGGGACGGCTATGGCTTATCCCCAGGCCTTTTCTCTGGCCTATGGTAAAATAGGGATATCCCGGGTGATGCCCCAGTACTTCTCCCTTGCTGTTTATAATATTTCCCCTGCGCTGGCCAAATTGCTGTGCCAGGTAATGCTGATAACCTTTATGGCTTATAAAGCAGATGTCCTGGCTTTCGGGTTTGTCGTTTAAAAATGGAAAGTAAAGGGAACCCATTTTTTTAATCTCTTTTTTATGATAACCACCCAAGGGAAACTTAACCATTTTTAGCTGTTCCTGGGTTAACCTCCACAGCATATAGCTTTGGTCTTTGGTGTGGTCTATTCCTTTACGGATAAGAAAAAAACCGTTGGTTTTTTCTACAATACAGTAATGCCCGGTAGCCAAGTAGCTTGCACCCTGCCGGAGGGCTTCCTGCAGCAGCAGGCCAAATTTTATTAAAGGATTACATTCAACGCAGGGATTAGGGGTAACTCCCTGCAAGTATTTCTTAAAAAAGGGATCTATGATCATATCTTTAAATTGGCTGGATACATCCAGGACCAGGTGGGGAATGTTTAGCTTGGCGCAAACCTGTGCGGCCAATTGGATGTCTATGGGGGAACAGCAGGTTTTGGTTTTATCATGGTAATCAAAATTGTCAGGCAGCACTTTTAAGGTTATGCCCATAACCTGGTAGCCTTGCTGCAGTAACAGCTGGGCAGTTACCGAGCTGTCTATGCCCCCGCTCATGGCAACTGCTACCAGGGGTGGCTCTTTATTTTCTTTCTGTACCAATTTGTCCATTTTATTTATTATTTATTGTATTATTAACTATATTATAATTTTTATATCATTAGTAAAAGAGTGGTACAACTGAAAACCTACCTGTTAAAGCAAAAAGAATTCTACTACAACCAACTTTTTTACAGCTACCTTTTTGAGTTTGAACGGTTGCAGCAGTTTTATGCCTATGATTACCGGAAAAAGAAAAGCTATACCAGTAGGGCAAAACAAATTTTCCAAAGCTACGACCATAATTACCGTAAAAAGCTGGCTGGGCAGCTGCTGGAGTATAACCGGGCTGTTGGTTGCGGAAAAGCTACTGAAGCCAATATAGGAAAATTATCCAGCAAGGATTCGCTAATAGTGGTAGGGGGACAGCAGCCGGTTTTTATGGGCGGTCCCTTGTTTATGGTTTTTAAGATAATTACCATAATTAAACTGTCGGAATGTTTAAAACAAAAATTAGGTATAGAGGTAATTCCGTGTTTCTGGAATGCCACCGATGACAGCAATATCAGCCAGGTGGACAGTGTCTATTTGGATTATCCCCAGAAGCAAGAATTGCTGGTGCCAGGATTGCCTGACGATAGGAGATTCTCTGACCTTTATCTGGATCAAGGACAGGTTGAAAATATTAAAAGTCAGTGGGAGGGTAAATTGCCCCATACTGACTTCAAGCCAGCTCTTTTAAAGCTATTATTAAAATCCTTACATTTTGTTGATTCGGGAAGGGGTGTAAGTTTTTCCCGCATGTTTTCTTCCCTGATGGTGGAACTTTTTTCATCCCGGGGCCTGATAATCATTGATCCGTCTTTAAGCAGTATCAGGAAGCTGTCCCTGGACCTGGTGCAGAAGGATTTACAATTATACCACCAGGCAGGCCTACTGGCTCAAAAAAAGGGCAATATTTTAACCAATATGGGGTACCATAGCCAGATTAACCCTAATCCGGAGAGCCTTAACTTCTTTTTGGCCCAGGACGGACAAAGGGAAAAAGTGACTGTGGAAAAAAATTGCTATAAAGCAGGCCACAAGTCATATACCAGGGAAGAATTTATGGCAATGATAGCCAAGGATAATTTCCGGCTAAGCTATAATGTAATGCTCCGGCCAATGATTCAGGATACCTTATTTCCAGTATTGGCTACAGTCTGCGGTCCGGGAGAAGTTAGTTATTTTGCCCAGCTTAAGGAAGTATATGAACTGTATGG
>JAQVDY010000012.1:5485-42412 GCA_028698215.1 Actinomycetota bacterium
TAAAGTTATAGAGGTTATCAGGAAATACAGGCCCCGGCTGGCAGTAATCCCTTACCACCGGGACCGCCATCCCGATCATGAGCATGCTTACCGGCTTCTAAAAGACAGCTTATTTATTGCAGGCCTGGCCAAATTCAAGACTTTGCTCCCTGCCCACCGCCCCCAGGCTGTTATAAGCTATATGATGCATTATGAATTCAAGCCCAGTTTTACGGTGGATATTACCCCCTATTTTGACACAAAAATGGAGGCCATAAAATGTTACCGGTCCCAGTTATACAGTGATTATGAAAAAGAGGCAGAAACCAGGCTTTCTTCCGCTTATTTTATGGAAGTCCTAAATACCCGCAACAAGTGCCATGGTTTAAAAATAAAGGCTGGTTACGGGGAGCCCTTCTATGCTGAATATCATATGAAGGTAGATGACCCGGTAAGCTTTTTTAATTATATTTCCATATAAACATGAAAATTGGAATAACATGTTATCCTACTTACGGGGGCAGCGGAGCTGTAGCTACCGAGCTGGGTATAGAATTGGCCAAGAGGGGCCACACCATACATTTTGTAAGCTATGGCCTTCCCTTTAGGCTGAACCATTATTATGAAAACATTTTTTTCCATGAAGTGGAAATACTGGAATACCCCCTGTTTAAATATCTGCCCTACAGCCTTTCCTTGAGTGCCAAGATGGCGGAAGTCATAGATTCAGAACAGCTGGATATACTGCATGTGCATTATGCGATACCTCATGCTGCGTCTGCTTATCTGGCCAAAAAGATTTCCAGCCGCAGTATAAAATATATTACCACTCTGCATGGAACTGATATTACCATTGTGGGCAACCATGCCTCTTTTTTTGGCATAACCAAGTTCAGCATTGAGCAAAGTGACGGGATAAGCTGTGTTTCCAGCTACTTAAAGGAAGCTACCGACCGGATTTTTAAGGTAAATAAACCCATGAAAGTAATTTATAATTTTGTAGATACTTCCCGGTACCGAAGAAAGAAAGTTCCCGCAAGTGAATTTACTGATAAGGGGGAGAAAATTTTGGTCCATATCTCTAATTTCCGGCCGGTTAAAAATGTAGAGAATGTGGTTAAAGTGTTTTTCCAGGTACATAAAAAGGTTCCCTCCAAGCTGTTGATGGTTGGTGATGGACCGGAGATAGGCAACTGCCGCCAGCTGGTAAACCAGCTGGATTTAAAAGACTCGGTTTGCTTTATGGGAAGGCAGGATGATGTTGTTCCCCTACTTAGCCAGGCAGATTTGTTTCTTCAGCCCTCCCAAAGTGAGAGCTTTGGGTTAGCCAGCCTGGAGGCTTTAAGCTGCCAGGTTCCGGTAATAGGCACTTCTATAGGCGGGCTGAAGGAAGTGATAGAAGGTTACGGATGCGGATATGTATTTGACCCCTATGATGTACAGGGTATGGCCGAAGCGGCCATACGCATCCTGTCTGTTTCCGGGCTGAGGGAAAAGATGGGCAGGGCAGCCAGAAAGAGGGCATTGGATTTCGACAGCAATAAGATCGTACCGGAGTACATTGATTTCTATCATCAGGTATTAAAATAAAAAAGGGAGGTAGTATGAAGGTTTTTGGGCAGGAATTGACCAAAAAACAGGTAACTGACAGGATAGGTGATATTACCCAGTGGGGAGGAATTAAAAACTATGAATTTTCAGAGGGGCAGCAAAGAGGCATAAGGGCCATAGATATAAAGAATGCCTGTGGACTGGATATGACCGTTACTGCAGACAGGGGCATGGACATTTCTTACCTTTCCTATAATTCCGTACCCATAAGCTGGCGCTCAGCGGTAAGGGAAACTTCACCTGTCTATTACGAGAGCAGGGGCTTGGAATGGCTAAGGACTTTCTTTGGAGGGCTACTCACTACCTGTGGGCTGACCCACATAGGGCCTCCGGGAGAAGACCAGGGCCAAACCCTGGGCCAGCACGGGCGTATTTCCAATCTACCTGCCTATAATGTATGCACAGATGGAGATTGGGTAGAAGACAATTACCGTATGGCGGTACAGGGTAAAGTGAGGGAAGCCAGTGTATTTGGGGATAAGCTGGAGCTTACCAGAAAAATAACTGTTTGGATGGATTCGCCTGTAATTGTTCTAGAGGATACTGTAGAAAACATTGGCAGCCAGGTTTCTCCTTTAATGGTGCTTTATCACATAAACATTGGTTATCCTGTAGTTGATACCGGCACCGAGCTGGTAGAGGATAGCGCTAAAGTAAGTCCAAGGGACCAGGAAGCTAAAAAAAACATCAACAGCTACCATCGTTTCGAGGCTCCTGCCAATGATTACCAGGAGCAGGTGTTTTTCCATGATATTGAAGCAGATAACCAAGGTTTTTGCCGGGTAGGACTGGTTAACACCGCTTTTGATGGGGGTAGGGGTATAGGTATAGGAATCAAATACCATAGCGGTAACTTGCCCTACTTTATCCAGTGGAAAATGATGGGATGCGGGGAGTATGTTTGCGGCTTGGAGCCTGCCAACAGCCTGATTAGGGGAAGGGCTGTAGAGAGAGAAAAAGGCAATTTAAAATTTATAGAGCCAGGCCAGAAGATAGGCTATCATATTGAATTTCAGCTTCTGGGATCTATAGAGGAAATTGATAATTTCAAAAAAGTGTTAAGATAAATATTAATATTAATTATAATATTTTATTGACTTCAATGGTTAAAAACATATAATTAAATTACAATAATTTAACTAGGAGCAAAAGATGGCTAAAAAAATATTAAAGGGGTTGATTTTTGGTTTCATCCTGATGTTGGTGTGGGGACTATCTACCAGTTTATTTGCTCAGGAGGCGGAAGATTATGAGTTTACAGCAAAAGACAAACTGATATTGACACAACCCAGCATCTGCTATGTTACCACTATTTATTATGGGTATATCTATGATCCCAATTTTGAAGAATGGTCTGTGCAATACATGTACGGTCCTATGGGGGGCACTGGCTTTTGTGTTAATCCCGAAACAGGGCATTTAGTTACAGCGGCACATGTGATAGAAGATGATTATGTAAACATTAAGTGGTCTATACTGGATGCTTATATTTTTGATACCTATCCCGATGATTATTATAATCTTACCGATAATGACTGGAACTGGATTTATGATAACTACAAAGTGGAAGGGGAGACTACCACTGAGCTGGATCGTGAGGTTTGGATACAGTTCAATACTGCCACTGCGGGGCTGCCGGATAATCCGGATACCACCTATATCAGGGCAGAGGTAATAGATTCCAGCCCCTGGAATCAAAGAGATATAGCCATCTTAAAAATACAGCCGGTTACCGGCAGGGCATTATCTTCTGTGATGATTGGTGATTCATCCATGGTAGAGATCCAGGATTCTTTAACTATTATAGGCTATCCCTGGAATGCAGATATAAGCTTGGAATCCATTATGACTCCTACCATAACTTCCGGCATGATAAGTGCTAAAAAGATGCTGGAGGGGACTGAAGTTCTCCAGGTAGATGGTACGGCAGCTGCTGGTAACAGCGGAGGCCCGGTATTAAACGAAAAAGGCGAGGTAATAGGCATACTTACCATGGGTACCTCTGAAAATATTAATTACCTGAGGCCTTCCAATGATATAAAAGAAATGCTTAACCGCAATGGAGTGGTAAACAAACTGGGCCAGGTAGATGAAAACTTTGCTAAGGGTTTGGCTATGTACAGGCAGAGCCATTATGCTGAAGCAATGAAGTACTTTGATGCGGTTCTAAATTCCAGCCAGGGCCATTTGCAGGCACAGGAATACAAGGCTAACAGCCAGGCAGCTATTGACAGGGGAGAAGATACCCCCCTGGTTGCGCTTACAGAACCGGCAGAAACTGCTGAAGAAACCGCAGAAACCCCTTCCCCTGTAGCAGAAGAGCCGGTTCAGGCAGCAGAAGCAGAAGCAGAAGCAGAAGAAGCTGAAACATGGGGGCCGGTAGCAGAAGAAACGGGAACAGGGTCATTTGCTTTAGGCTTAGGCCTTATAATTTTGCTGTTTGTAGTTATACCCCTGGTGATTTTAGCAGCAGTGATAATAATTATAGTCTGGCTGGTAAAAAGGAAAAACAAAGCAGCTGCAGCTCCCGTGACTCCGGCAGCTCCTGCAGGAGAAGTAAAGAAAGAAACCAAACCCCAGGCTAAATTCTGTCCTTCCTGTGGGAAAGAAGTAAAAGAAGACCAAAAATTCTGCGCCAATTGCGGGGAGAAGATAGAATAGCAAACTTTTAACATGCTAAAAAGGGGCCGGCTTGGGCCGGCCCCTTTTTTATTGAATTTTTATTGTTATAATAATACAATTATGATAGTATTAATGCCTAATTAAAATTCCTTTATTAGTTATGGGAAATAGAGTCAAAAAAGACAAGTTAAATGTATTTTTTAGAACCAACGGTTCTTCTATATGCGTGCCTTCATTAGCTGTTATTTCCCTAGTCTGTCTATTACTAGTCGGTATTCTATCTTAAACCTTAGGGTTGACGATAGTTACTTACTATTCAATCCTATTTAAACCGGAGGTTTACCTATTTATGTTTTTGCATATAGATTTATTAGAAGAATATTTAAAATCTGAGGAGGAAAATTGAGAAGTGATGATATGAAAAAGGGCATTGAAAGAATGTCCCATCGCTCACTGCTTAAAGCTACAGGATTGACTGATCAGGAGCTTTCCAGGCCTATAATAGGAGTTGTTAATTCAGTAAATGAATTAGTTCCAGGACATATAAACCTGGATAAAATTGCAGAAGCAGTTAAAGCGGGAATAAGGGCAGCCGGCGCTACTCCCTTGGAGTTTAGCACCATTGGCGTTTGTGACGGTATAGCTATGAATCATAAGGGTATGAAATACTCGCTGGCTACCAGGGAGATTATAGCTGACAGCATTGAAGCTACAGCTATGGCCCATCCTTTTGACGGTCTGGTGCTAATTCCCAATTGTGACAAAATTGTGCCGGGCATGCTTATGGCAGCCTTAAGGCTTAATATTCCTTCCGTGCTCATCAGCGGAGGCCCCATGCTGGCCGGCAGCATGGATTCCGGGGTGGTAGACCTTAGCAGTTGTTTTGAAGCGGTAGGTAAATACAAGAAAGGTTTATATAATGACCAGGACATATTGGATTTGGAGGAAGAGGCCTGTCCCACCTGTGGAAGCTGTTCCGGTATGTTTACCGCTAATTCCATGAATTGCCTCTCTGAAGCCATAGGCCTTGCTTTACCTGGTAACGGAACCATCCCTGCGGTTTTAGCTAAAAGGATAAGATTAGCCAAGCAGGCTGGTTTTAAGATAGTGGAAATGGTAGAAAAGGATATCAAGCCCAGGGATATCGTAACCCTGGACACTATAAAAAATGCACTTACCGTAGACATGGCTTTAGGGTGCTCCACCAATACCGTGCTCCACCTTCCGGCCATAGCCCATGAAGCCAAGGTAGATTTTTCGCTGGAGCTGGTAAACCAGGTTAGCCAGGGTACTCCAAACCTTTGCCGCCTGAGCCCGGCAGGAGAGTATCATATAGAAGATTTGTATGCAGCAGGGGGAGTACAGGCGGTTATGAAAGAGCTTTTTGACCACCAGTTAATAAATGGAGAGTTGATGACAGTAACCGGCCAAAAGGTAAAAGATAATATTAAGGATGCTAATATTAAAAATAATGAAGTTATAAGGACTGTAACTGATCCTTATTCCAAGGATGGGGGGATAGCTATACTCTGGGGCAACCTGGCACCAGAGGGATGTGTAGTCAAGAGGTCTGCAGTGGATGCGAAAATGATGCAGTATAGGGGCAGGGCCAAAACCTTTAACAGCGAAGAGGATGCCATGAAGGCCATATGGGAAAATAAGGTTGAAAGGGGAGACGTGGTGGTTATACGCTACGAGGGTCCCCAGGGAGGCCCCGGCATGAGGGAAATGCTTTCACCAACCTCTGCCATAGCAGGGATTGGCCTGGATAAAGAAGTTGCTTTAATTACTGATGGAAGATTTTCTGGAGCTACCAAAGGCGCGTCTATTGGACATATTTCTCCTGAAGCTCAAGCTGGCGGCCCTATATGCATAGTGGAAGATGGAGATGAGATTGAAATTAATATTCCATCCAACAGTATAAACCTGTTAGTGGATGAAGAGGTTATAAAACAAAGGCTGGCTAAATGGAGCCCTCCCCCGCCTAAAATTACCGAGGGTTATCTGGCCAGGTATTCAAAACTGGTAACCTCCGCCCACAGGGGAGCTATACTGGAATAGGGGAATTTTTGATAATTTAATTAATTGAAATTGTAACAGAAAATGATATAATCATTCAAACTGTTATAAAGTTGTTACTAACTCAATTTTTTAGGAGTTGATATGAGTAAAATATCTGGAGCGCAGATGACTATAAATTGCCTGAAGCAAGAGGGCGTAGAGGTTATCTTTGGATACCAGGGAGGCAAGGTTATTCCCTTTTATGACTGTCTTTTTGATTCGGACATAAAACACATACTGGTAAGGCACGAGCAGGGAGCAGCCCATGCTGCTGACGGTTATGCCAGGGTTACCGGCAAAACAGGGGTTTGTGTTGCTACTTCCGGACCGGGAGCTACCAATTTGGTTACCGGTATCGCCAATGCTTATATGGATTCGGTTCCCATGGTAGCCATTACTGGCCAGGTGTCCACTGCTGAAATAGGCACTGATGCCTTCCAGGAGGCAGATATAACCGGGATTACTGCTCCCATAACCAAACATAATTATTTGGTTAAGGATATAAAAATGCTGCCTTCCATTATTAAGGAAGCTTTCTATATTGCTTCCACCGGCAGGCAGGGGCCGGTACTTATAGATATACCTATAGATATATCCCAGGGAATGATAGATGAGGATATGCTGGGAGAGATTGACCTGCCGGGTTACAAACCCACTTACAAGGGCAATCAAAAACAAATAAAAGAAGCAGCTAAGAAAATATTTGACAGTAAAAAACCGGTAATCTTTTCTGGAGGGGGAGTTGTAGCTTCGGGAGCAAGCCAGATACTTACCCAATTTGCAGCCAAGGCGCAGATCCCGGTTATTACTTCCATGTTGGGCAAGGGTTCTTTTCCTGAAGATCACAAACTCTCGCTGAATATGGCAGGAATGCATGGTACCAAGTATGCCAATATAGCTTTTACTGAAGCCGACCTAATAATTGCGGTAGGGGCCAGGTTCGATGACCGGGTAACCGGAAAGGTGTCCGGTTTTGCCCCTCATGCCGATATCATACACATAGATATAGATCCGGCTGAAATTGGCAAGATTGTAAAGACCGTACTGCCCATAGTGGGCAATGCCAAGGATGTTATGGCTGACCTTAGCCAGAGGTACTTTGAGCTGGATAATAAAAAGAGCATAGCTAAAAAGAAGCCATGGATTGACTTTTTGATGGATATCAAACAAAAACATGGCTTAAGATATGATACCAAGTCCCCAAACCTTAAACCTGGCTATATAATTGAAAAGATTTATAAGGCTACCAAAGGCGATGCTATTATATGCACCGAAGTAGGCCAGAACCAAATGTGGGCTGCACAGTTTTATACCTATACCCAGCCCAGAACCTTTATTTCTTCCGGGGGGCTGGGAACTATGGGTTTTGGTTTGCCTGCAGCCATAGGGGCCAAAGTTGGCAGGCCGGACAAAATAGTAATAGATATTGCTGGAGACGGAAGCCTTCAGATGGTTTCACAGGAGCTGGCTACTGCAGTCAGCCATGATATTCCGATAAAGATTATGTTGCTCAATAACGGTTATCTGGGGATGGTAAGACAGTGGCAAGAACTGTTTTTTGACAAGCGTTATTCCAATACCTGCATCAAGGAATGTGTAGATTTTGTAAAGCTGGTTGAAGCGTATGGCGGTGTGGGGATTAGGGTTACTGATAAAAAAGAGGTTGAGCCGGCAATTAACAAAGCCTTGAAACTGGATAAGGTGGTACTGGTAGATTTTTGCATTGAGGCTGAGGAAAACGTATATCCCATGGTTCCGCCGGGAGCGCCTATTAATAAAATGCTAGAATGGAATATTTAAGCAGGTGGTATAAATGAATCATATAATTTCAGTATTGGTAGAGAATAAGGCGGGCGTGCTGGCCAAGATAGCAGGTCTTTTTGGCAGAAGGGGATTTAATATTGACAGCTTGGTGGTAGGACCCACAGAAGATGACCGTATCTCCAGGATCACCATTGTCGTTTCTGCAGATACCCAGGGCATCGAGCAGGTTATCAAACAGCTTTATAAGTTAATAAATGTGTTGAAAATCCAGGAACTGGACCCCAAGAATATTGTAGAAAGGGAACTGGTGCTGATAAAGGTTTCTACTGATTCCAAGAACCGGGCAGAGATTTTAGAAATTGTAAATATATTCAGGGCTAATATAGTAGATGTTGCGAAAAAGTCCCTGCTTATTGAGATTACGGGAACTTCCAGCAAGGTCAATGCCTTAAAGGAGCTATTGGAACCTTTTGGAATTTTGGAATTAACCCGTACCGGCAAGATTGCTTGTAGCCGGGGGAGTAAAAAAATTTGATTTTTATAAACAAATGCTGACCAAGGAGGCAAAATGATTAAGAAATATATTATGACACCAGGCCCCACGCCAATATCTGAAGAGGTTTTACTAGAGCATGCCAGGCCGCTAATGCATCATAGATCCCCTGAATTTTCTGAGATTTTTACTCAGATGACTGATAAGTTAAAGAAGCTGTTAAGAACTGAAAATGATGTGTTTTTCCTAACATCTTCAGGTACCGGAGCCATGGAAGCTGCAGTAGTAAATGCTTTTTCCCCTAATGATAAGGTCCTGGTAGCTAGCGTAGGTAATTTTGGGGAACGATTTAAAAAGTTAAGCAAGATGTATGGGCTGGATTTGATTTCCATTGATTATGAATGGGGTGAGGCTATAAATCCCCAGGATATAAAGGAAGCTTTGGAAAAAGATAAGGATATCAAAGGGGTTATGTTCCAGTTTAGTGAAACTTCTACCGGTATTTTAAATGATGCAGAAGCTATTGCTAAAATAGTAAATGAATATGATGCTATTACCATAGTGGATGCCATAAGCGGCTTGGGGGCTTCCAGGTTGGAAACAGACCAATGGGGACTGGATATAGTAATAGGCGGTTCCCAGAAAGCTTTAAGCGCCCCTACCGGAGGAGCTTTCATCAGTGTTAGCCCAAAGGCCTGGGAGCTTATTGAAAAATCTACTAACCCCAGGTTCTATTTTAATCTGCTAAATGCCAGGGAAGCTGCCCGAAGAAACCCACCCCAGACTCCCTGGACTCCGGGCATTTCTATAATAGTGGCCATGAACAAGGCTTTGGATATGCTGCTGGAAGAGGGTTTGGAAAATGTATTTAAAAGGCACCATGTGCTGGCTATGGCTACCCAGACTGCAGTGGAAAAATTAGGTTTAAAGCTATTGGTTGCCAACCCTGAAAACAGGGGAGACTCTGTAACTTCCATTGAGATTCCCGAAGGGATTGACGGCAAAAAGCTTACCACCATCATGCGGACCAAATATGGGGTAACCGTAGCTGGAGGCCAGGGCAAATTAAAAGGGAAAATCTTTAGGATTGGCCATTTGGGATGGTTTGGAATGTTTGATACTATTATTGCAATTTCAGCACTTGAATTAGCGCTGGCTGAGCAGGGCTATGAACTGGAAATAGGTTCTGGCGTAGCTGCTGCCCAGAAAGTATTTTTTGAAAATAATTATCTTTAAAAATTAGAAAGAGAATAGCTATGAAAAAAAAGGTATTAATAACCGATGGTATTTCACCTCAGCCCAAGGAATATTTGGAACAGTATTTTATTGTGGATGATAAGAAAGGCATTAGTCCTGAAGAACTAAAAAAAATAATAGGCGACTATAATGCAATCATAATCAGGAGTGCCACCAAGCTGACTGCAGACATAATTGAAAAAGCGGATACTATGGAGATTATCGGGCGGGCAGGTATAGGAGTGGATAATGTAGATCTGGATATGGCTACCCAGAAAGGAATTGTAGTGGTTAATGCTCCCACCAGCAATGCGGTCACCGTAGCCGAGCATACTATAGGCCTACTATTGGCCGTAGCCAGGAAGATACCTTCTGCTGACACTTCCCTTAAGGGGGGAAAGTGGGAGAAATCAAAGTTTAAAGGCATAGAAATTGAAGGGAAAACCCTGGGCATAGTAGGCTTTGGGCAAATAGGGGGGCTGGTAGCTAAAAAAGCTATGGGACTGGGCATGGATATAATGGCCTTCGATCCTTTTGTTTCTGAAGACAGGTTCAAGCAATTGGGCATAAAGAAGGCTGATACCCTGGATGACATTTACCAGGCAGCTGACTTTATAACCATACATCTCCCCAAAAACAAGGATACCCTGGGAATGTTTAAGGCTGAGGAATTTAAAAAGATGAAAAAGGGTACCATAATACTTAATGTAGCCAGGGGCGGAATTGTAGTGGAAGAAGATCTGGCCCAGGCTATCAGGGAAGGACAGATCGGGGGAGCGGCAGTAGATGTGTATTCTAAGGAACCCTGCACAGACTCTCCTTTGTTTGATTTGGAAACAGTGGTATGTACGCCCCACTTGGGAGCCTCTACTACTGAAGCCCAGGACCGGGCAGGCAGTATAATAGCGGAACAGGTGGTATCTGTACTCCAAGGCGGAACTCCTGCCTTTCCAGTTAATGCTCCATCCGTAGCTAAAGAAGTAATGGAAGCCCTCTCCCCCTATTTTGAGCTTTGCGACAATATGGGTATGCTGTTTAGCGGTCTGTTTGACGGAAACCTGGAGAATATTAAAATTATCTTCAGCGGAAAAGTAGCTGAATATGATACCAGCATATTGAAATCCAGGATACTGGTAAAGATACTTGGCAAATATTCCATGCATGATGTAAACATGGTAAACGTGGGCTTGATAGCTGATGAAAACGGGCTAAAGGTTGAAGAAGTAAAAACCAGCAAGTCCAGTGATTTTGTTAATCTAATTACCCTGGAAGGTTCTGGCAAGGACGGCAACCTTTCTATTTCGGGCACTATTACCGGCAAGAAGAACAAGCCCAGGTTTATAGGAGTGGATGAATTTGAGCTGGATATGGTTCCCTCACCCCATATGGCCTTTATCAGGTATGAAGATGTACCGGGCCAGATTGGCAAGATAGGAACTGCTTTTGGAGAACTGGGTGTAAACATAGCGGCTATGCATGTCGGCAGGAAGAAGAAAAGCGGCGACGCCGTAATGGGCCTAAACCTGGATGCGGAAGTTACTCCGGAAATGCTGGAGCAGTTTAAACAAATTTCCAGTTTTGAAAACATTAAAATTGTAAATATGGTTTAAGGTTTAGGTAGGTATTATATGTCTAGAAAAATATATATTTTTGACACTACGTTAAGGGATGGCGAACAGGCCCCGGGCATACATTTAAATGTAAAGGAAAAACTGGAAGTTGCCCAACAGCTGGAAAAATTAAATGTAGATATTATTGAAGCCGGCTTTCCCATATCTTCCCTGGGTGATTTTGAGTCAGTTAGGGAGGTGTCCAAAACTATCAAGGACAAGGCAGTGGCGGCACTGGCCAGGGCTATAATCAAGGATATTGATGCAGCAGGCGAGGCTTTAAAGCCAGCCCGTAACCCGGTCATACATACCTTTGTGTCTTCTTCGGACATTCATTTAAAGTACCAGTTTAATAAAACCAGGGAACAGGCCTTAGAAATGGCAGCGGAAGCAGTAAAAAGGTCCAGAAAATATACGGATATAGTGGAGTTTTCAGCTATGGATGCCACCCGGAGTGACTGGGATTTTTTGTGCAGGCTGTATGAGGCTGCAATTTCTAATGGAGCTACCATTATTAATGTACCCGATACGGTAGGCTACGCCCTGCCTGACGAGTATGCCAGGCTGATTGAGTATCTTAAAACCAATGTAAAAGGCATTGAAGATGTAGTTATAAGTGTGCACTGCCATGATGACCTGGGTTTGGCCGTAGCTAATTCTATCCTGGCTATAGAAAAAGGGGCAGGCCAGGTAGAATGTGCTGTAAATGGGATCGGTGAGAGAGCGGGCAATGCTTCTTTGGAAGAAGTAGCCATGATTATTGACACCAGGAAAAAAGACCTGGATGTATATACCGATATAAATATATCGGAAATAATGAGGACCAGCAGCCTGGTTCGTCATCTTACCGGCTATGCGGTGGCTCCCAATAAGGCTATTGTAGGTAAAAATGCTTTCATGCATGAAGCGGGCATACACCAGGATGGAATGCTTAAGGAGCGCAGTACCTATGAGATTATAAAGCCGGAGGATATAGGGGTTAAATCTTCAAAACTGGTATTAGGGAAGCACTCGGGACGCCATGCTTTTGTCAATAAACTGGCCGAGTTGGGATTAAAACTTAATGAAGAAGACCTGGAAAAAGCTTTCACCAGGTTCAAGGGTCTAGCAGAGAAGAAGGGCCATATTAATGATAAGGACCTTAAAGCTATAGTTGAAGATGAAATAAGGGAAGCATCCGAGTATTTTAAATTGAACTATTACCAGGTTATAAGTGGTACCAATGTAAAAGCTACCGCTACTATAGGCATAAATGCAGGGAACGGCCTCCAGGAGGGGGCAGCTTGGGGTGACGGCCCAATTGATGCCTCGTTTAAGGCTATTGACAGTATATTGGGATTAAATGCCCAGCTGGTTGACTACAATATAGAAGCGGTGTCTGAAGGAAAAGATGCTATTGGTTCAGTAAGGATCATAGTTAGTTCAGAAGGCACTGAGGTTATGGGCAGCGGTATAAGTACCGATATAATTGAAGCTAGTATTAAGGCTTATGTTGATGCCATGAACAGGATAAAGGAAAGTATAGAATAAAGGAGGATAATTTGTCACAGGATAAACCTCAAACTATGGCCCAAAAAATATTGGCGGCCCATTGTGACCAGGAGTTTGTAAGCGAGGGGGAAATAGTTAATGCCCGGGTAGATATTGTACTGGGCAATGATATTACTATGCCCCTGGCCATTAAAGAATTTAAAAAAATAGGGGCAAAATCTGTATTTGATCCGGAAAGGGTAGTAATAGTGCCGGATCATTTTACTCCTAACAAGGATATAAAGTCTGCCCAGCAATGCAAGGTGGTGAGAGGTTTTGCCTCAGACCAGGATATCAGCAACTATTTTGAGGTAGGCAGGATGGGAATAGAGCATGCCTTACTGCCTGAACAGGGCCTGGTAGTAGCTGGAGACCTTATTGTGGGCGCTGATTCCCATACCTGTACCTATGGAGCCCTGGGAGCAGCTGCTACCGGGGTAGGAAGCACTGACCTTGCTGTAGCTATGGCTACCGGCAAGCTATGGTTCAGGGTTCCTGAAAGCATGAAATTTGTATATAGCGGAGAGCTTAAACCATGGGTAACCGGAAAGGATTTAATACTTTATACCATTGGCTTAATTGGGGTAGAGGGGGCGCTGTATAGGTCAATGGAATTTTCAGGGCCAGTGATAGAAAAACTTTCCATGGATTCACGGTTTACCATGTCTAATATGGCTATAGAAGCGGGCGGCAAATTTGGTATCATTGAGGCGGACAATACTACTGAGCAGTATTTAAAGCAGAGAGCTAAAAGGCCTTACCGTATATACACCAGTGATGCTGATGCTAATTATTATAAGGAATATGATATTGATTGTTCACAGATAGAGCTCCAGGTTTCCACTCCCCACCTGCCGTCCAATGCTAAACCTGCTGTCCAGCTTAAAGGCCAGTCTATTGACCAGGTAGTAATCGGTTCCTGCACTAATGGCAGGATGGAGGATTTACAGGTAGCATCAAAAATACTGGAAGGCAAAAGGGTCAAGCCAGGCTTGAGGGTAATCATTATACCGGCTACCCAGAATATTTATCTGGAAGCCATGCGCAAGGGCTACCTGGAGACTTTTGTGCAGGCAGGATGTGTGGTCAGCACTCCTACTTGCGGCCCCTGCCTGGGTGGCCATATGGGTATACTGGCCGAAGGAGAAAGGGCCTTGTCTACTACTAACCGTAATTTTGTAGGCAGGATGGGGCATCCTGGGAGCGAAGTTTACCTTTGCGGCCCCGCTGTAGCGGCCGCTTCAGCTGTAACTGGAACAATTTCTACACCTGAGGAGGTTTTATGATAATCAGGGATAAGGCATTAAAGTATGGCCATAATGTGGATACAGATGTAATTATACCGGCCAGGTATCTGAATACCAGTGATCCGGACGAGTTGGCTTCACATTGTTTTGAAGACCTGGACCAGGACTTTGGCTATAAACTAGCGGATAAAAAAATAGTAGTAGCCGGGCAGAATTTTGGCTGCGGTTCCTCCCGTGAGCATGCCCCTCTGGCTATCAAGGGAAGTGGAGTAAAGTTGGTTATTGCCGCTTCTTTTGCCCGTATTTTTTTCAGGAATGCCATAAATATAGGCCTTCCGGTAATACAAAGCAAAGAGGCATCCACCCAGATAAGGGAAGGAGATGAGCTGGAAGTAGATTTGGGCCAGGGGACTATAAACAATATAACCCAGGGAAAATCATATGAGGTTAAGCCCCTTCCGGATTTCATACAGAAGGTTATTGCCAGCGGTGGCTATATCAATTTTATAAAACAGCAATTAGATAGTTAGGAATGGTTTATGAGTAAGATAATGGTTTTGCCCGGTGACGGCATAGGCCCGGATATAACCAGGGAAGCAATTAGGGTTTTAGATTTTTTAAAGGAGCAATTCGACCTGGAAATTGAATACCAGTATGGTTTGGTAGGGGGAGCCAGCATCGATGAATGCGGCTTGCCTATTACCGATTATTTGCTGGAACAATGCAAACAGTCTGATGCGGTATTGCTGGGGGCGGTCGGCGGCCCTAAATGGGACACCACCGAACCGGGAAAACCCAGGCCGGAGGAGGCCTTGCTAAAATTAAGGAAGGAGCTGGGCCTGTTTGCCAACCTAAGGCCGGTAAAGATTTTTGAGCCCCTGATATCGGCTTCAGCGTTAAAATCTTCATTGCTTAAAGGGGTGGATATACTGGTAATGAGGGAGCTTACCGGAGGTATTTATTTCGGTCCCCGGGACAGGGTAACCAAAGAAGGGCACCTGGAAGCATATGATACCATGGTCTATGCTGATTATGAGATTGAAAGAATTGCCCGGCTTGCCTTTGAATTTGCCGGCCAGCGGAAGGGAAAAGTTACCTCCATTGATAAGGCCAATATACTGGATAGTTCCAGGCTGTGGAGGGAAATAGTAGTAAAAACTGCTGCTGGTTATCCTAAGGTAGAACTTAACCATATGTATATTGATAATGCCACCATGCAGCTTATTAGAAATCCCCTACAGTTTGACGTAATACTGGCTTCCAATATGTTTGGCGATATATTAAGTGATGAGGCAGCTATGATCTCAGGCTCCATTGGGCTTCTGCCCTCTGCCTCTTTGGGACAGGATATGAGCGGTATGTATGAACCCATACATGGAAGCGCTCCCGATATAGCGGGGCAGGATAAAGCTAACCCGGTGGCCACTATTCTTTCCCTGGCCTTGATGCTAAGGTATACTTTTAACCGTGAAGATATATACAGCCTGGTAGAAAAATCTACCAGCCAGGTATTAGCCCAGGGATACAGGACACAGGATATATACGGACAGGGCTGTCAACAGGTAGGTACAGAACAAATGGGCCAGCTTATTATTAAGCAGATAAGGAAAAATGTGTAAGGGAGACCATTATGCTAGAAAAAAAAGTCTACACCTTTGATACTACTTTAAGGGACGGGACCCAAAGCGCAGATATTTCCCTAACCGTCAGGGATAAGCTTGCTATTGTGGATAAGCTGGACCAGATTGGCATTGACTACATCGAGGTGGGCTTTCCGGCTTCCAATCCCAAGGATGAAGAGTTGTTCGGACAGCTTAAAAAAAGAAAATATGAGTATTCCAAGATTGTGGCTTTCGGCAGGACCAGATATAAGGACGCTAAGGCTGAAGAAGATAAAAACTTAAGGTTGTTAATTGAAGCTGGTACTGACAGTGTCTGTATTTTTGGAAAATCTTCTTCCCTGCATGTCCAAAAGGTTATCGAGACTTCTTTGGATAATAATTTGGCCATGATCTTTGAGTCCATAAAATATTTAAAAAATTATTTTTCTGAAGTCATCTTTGATGGTGAGCATTTTTTTGACGGCTACCAGCAGAATGCCTCCTATGCCCTGGATACTCTTAAGGCGGCAGAGGAGGCGGGAGCGGATTTTCTGGTATTATGTGATACCAATGGTGGATTTTTGCCTAAAAAGGCCCTGGAAGTGGTACAAGCTGCCGCTAAAGAGGTCAATGCCCCTCTAGGGGTCCATTTCCATAATGACAGCGGCTGTGCTGTAGCCAATAGTGTTTATGCCATAGAAATGGTGGACCAGGTAAAGATGGTGCAGGGAACCATAAACGGCTATGGGGAGCGCTGCGGCAATGCGGATTTATGCCAGATAATACCCAGCCTGGAAATAAAGCTGGGAAAGCAATGTTTAAAGGATGGAAACTTAAAACATATTACCAGTCTGTCCCGTTTTGTAAGCGAGATTGCCAATCAAACCCATAACAGCCACCAGCCCTTCGTGGGCCAGAGTGCATTTGCCCACAAGGGAGGCATGCATGTAAGCGGGGTAAGCAAGATTTCGGAAGCTTTTGAGCATATTGAACCTGAACTGGTAGGAAATACCAGGCGAATACTTATTTCAGAGCTTTCAGGCAAGAAATCCATCATACTTAAAGCCAGGGAATTTGGCATAAACCTGGAAAATGATTTGGAAAAAGTATCGGAAATATTGAACCGGGTACAAAACATGGAACACAAGGGCTATCAATTCGAGGCCGCTGACGGGAGCTTTGAGCTGCTGGTACGGGATGTGGCCGGAGTAAAAAAGAAGTTCTTTAACCTGGAAAGCTTCAGGGTGCTTAACGAGAAGAGGGCAGATGGCGAAATGCTTTCTGAAGCAACGGTAAAAGTATATATTGAAGGCAACCGGATAATAGAGACTGCAGAAGGAAACGGGCCGGTAAACGCCTTGGATAAGGCCTTGAGAAAAGCCATAGTAAACTGCTATCCGCAGATTGAAAAAATTGAACTTTCCGATTTTAAGGTAAGGGTATTAAACGAAAAAATGGGTACAGCGGCCATGGTAAGAGTGCTCATAGAATCTACTGACGGGGAGAAGAGCTGGGGCACCATTGGAGTATCGGTTAATATTATCGAGGCCAGCTGGGAAGCCCTGGAAAATAGTATCATCTACGGCCTGATGCATGTGGAAAACAAAGAAAACCAAAAATAGTTTCCCCTGTTGACGGCTGGCTTTTTGGTTAAATAAATACTAGTCAGGGGAGAATAAATGTTTTGGAGAAGCAAAGAAATACTATCCGGACCAGAAAATTCCATCAAAAGGTCCTTGTACAAATCCATGGGATTTACCCAGTCTGACCTGGAGAAACCCATAATAGCTATCGCTAATTCCTATAATAATATCTGCACCGGGCATTTTGGTTTAAAAGCTATTGCTGAAAAGGTAAAGGAAGGCATAAGGGCAGGTGGCGGAACCCCTGTGGAATTTGGTACCATTGCTGCTTGTGACGGCATCGCTCAGGCGGACCGGGGAATGAAATATATCCTGCCTACCAGGGAGGTAATTGCTGCCAGTATCGAAACCATGGTGGAAGCACATCATCTTGATGGGGTAGTGCTGTTGGGATCCTGCGATAAAATAGTTCCGGGTATGCTGATGGCTGCCGCCAGAATGGACCTGCCGGCTATACTGTTTAACAGCGGCCCTATGATGCCGGGAATAATTTCCAGGGAGAATCCTTACGGGGGAAAAGAGATTGACGGTTCGGCTTTGGTTATGTATGCGGAGAAGGTCAAAAAGAACCTTTTTAGCCAGGAGGAGTTCGAACAGCTGGAAGAGCAGGCCCAACCTACGCACGGATCCTGTTCCATGCTGGGAACAGCAAATACCATGTGCTGTATTTCTGAGGCCCTGGGCCTTTCATTGCCAGGAAGTGCCATGGTACCTGCAGTAAGTTCGCACAGGCTTCAGTTGGCTATGGAAGCTGGACAGCAAATCATGGAGATGGTGAAACAGTCCATAACCACCAAGCAGATACTGGGCAGGGAGGCTTTAGAGAATGCAGTAATGCTTAATTCAGCTATAGGAGGCTCCACTAACTCCGTGCTGCACTTGCTGGCTATAGCTTATGAGGCAGGTATTGACTTGGATATAGAACAGTTTAGCCGGATCAGCCAGATGGTGCCTTACATAGCCCGGATTATGCCAGCGGGGCCCCATAGCGTGATTGAATTTTACCGGGACGGGGGAGTACCGGCGGTAATGAACCAGATTAGGGATCATCTTAATTTAAGTGCGGTTACAGTGACCGGTAAAAGTATAGGCCAAAATATTGAGGGTGCCAGGATTATAACCGGCAAGGTAATTACCACTATTGATAAGCCTCATGGCAAATTTGGCGGAATTAAAGCCCTAAAAGGTAACCTGGCTCCGCAGGGAGCTATCTGCAGGCCTTCTGCCATTGACCCCCAACTTCATTACTTTAAGGGTCCGGCCAGGGTATTTGACAGCGAGGCTGAGGCTAATAAAGCGGTGTCTTCAGGGGAGATTTTGCCGGGCCAGGTAGTGGTAATACGGTATGAGGGTCCCAAGGGCTCGCCCGGTATGCCTGAGATGTGGAAAACATTAAAGCTTATGGATGGCCAGGGCTTGGGCAAGAAAGCAGCCTTGGTTACAGATGGCAGGTTTTCCGGCTCCAATAACGGCTGTTTTGTGGGCCATATAAGCCCGGAAGCGGCCTCAGGAGGGCCTTTGGCAGCGGTAGAGGATGGGGACCTTATAATCATAGATATTGCGTCGGGACAGGTATCAGTAGAACTTACTGATGATGTTTTAAAGAAAAGGATGGCTAACCTTAAATTTATTCCAAAAGATGGGCTTAAGGGCTACCTGGCCTTTTACCGACGTCACGTGGGTTCTGCCTCTGAAGGAGCAATACTAAAATAATTAAAAAAAATTGATTGTTTGAACTTTTTCTTATACAATCTTCAATAGCTTATCGGCTTTTCAAATTAATTATTGGTTTTACTTTAGGAGGTATTGGTGTTATTTATTAGAATTTTACCATTTATAGGATCACTTATCTCCCTGGTGCTGGCAATAATTTTTGCAAGATTGGTTAGCAGGCAAAGCAGGGGAAACCAAAGAATGAGAGAGATCTCTGATGCTATTTTTATGGGCAGTAGGGCTTACTTAAATCAACAACTTAAAGTTATTTCCATTTTCTTTGTAGTGATCATTGCATTACTAGGAGTAATGGTAAAATTTGGTTATTTGCAGTTTGCTTCCATACCTGCTTTTGCAACGGGGATGGGTTTTAGTCTTTTAATTGGCTATATTGGCATGTGGATTTCTACCACTGCTAATTCCAGGGTTACTCATGCAGCTCAAGAAAAGGGGCTGGGCCAGGCAATGAATATTGCTTTTACTGCTGCTTCCGCTTCTGGTATGCTTCTGGCTGCTGTAGCCCTTTTCGATACTGCTTTCTGGTTTAATCTGCTTTACTGGTGGTACGGCAGGTCTAGCTTAGACCAGTTAGTAAACTTGGATAATGTGGTAAACATACTTATAACTTTTACTATCGGTGCCAGTTTTGCAGCCTTTTTTATGAGGACCGGCGGAGGAATTTTTACCAAAGCTGCAGATATGGGGGCTGATTATGTAGGTAAGGTAGAGTCGGGGTTAAAGGAAGATGACTACCGAAACCCAGCTACTATAGCGGATAATGTAGGGGATAATGTAGGTGATGTGGGAGGCATGAAGGCCGATGCACTGGAATCATGGGTGGGTTCCATTATTGCTGCAGAGTTTCTTGGCTTTCTTGCTTTTAAGAATTCTCCTCTTATTTTAAACAGTATACTGCTGCCCATGATTATAGCAACCGCAGGAGCTATTGCTTCAATTATTGCCATATTCATCATTAAGTATATAGTAAGCCGGTATAGGGATTCAGCAACTGTTAGCATACTTACCGGGACTACTATGTCCGGAATACTTATTACTGTTGTAATAATTATGGTTATTGCCTTCTTTATAATAAGAGCCCTTATGGGTCCCGAATATAATTTCTTATTTTATGCCTCCATAGGTGGCCTGATGGCAGGATTCTTAATAGGGTTGTTCACCTTAATTTATACTGATGCCAGATACAGGCCTACCCGCAATATAGCGGAAAGCGCTAACAGCGGAGCTGCCACCCTGGTGGTAAATGGATTGGCTTATGGTATGGAGAGCACTATTCTTCCTGCCCTTACTGTAATTGTAATTATGCTGGCAAGTTTCTTTATGTCAGGGGGAGCGGCCAACTACCAGATGGGCCTTTACGGAGTGGCTATTTCAGCGGTAGCCATGCTTTCTACTTCCCCTTTTGTTGTGGCCATAGATGTCTACGGCCCCATTGCTGACAACGCCGGCGGTATCTCTGAAATGGCGGAGCTGCCTTCCAGCGTCAGGAAGACTACAGATAAGCTGGATGCAGTGGGAAACACCACTGCTGCCATTGGCAAGGGGCTGCTGATAGGAAGTGCTGCTATTACCGCCCTGGCCCTGGGACAGGCTTATTTTTCCAAGATAGAGATGCTGGGTGTGACCATGGTGCTTGATTTTATGAAAGATCCTAAAATTTTGGCCGGACTGTTTATAGGGGTAATTATGCCTTTCCTGTTTACCTCTATGCTGATAGGGGCAGTGGGCAAAGCTGCCAATAAGGTAGTGATTGAAGCCAGGAAGCAGATAAAACAAATTATGGCCAAAGAAAGCAAGGGGGATCCCAAGGCTTTTATCACTATAGTTACCAGGGCAGCGCAGAGGGGAATTATAGCTCCCGGCATACTGATTTTTGTAATACCTATAGCAGTAGGTATTCTTTTAGGCCCAGGAGGAGTGGTAGCCCTGCTGATAGGTACCCTGCTGTCCGGATTTGCCCAAGCTATATTTATGGCCAATGCCGGAGGGGCCATGGATAATGCCAAGAAAAAAATTGAAGAAGAGGGACGGTCGGGAACTCCCGAGCACTCAGCTTCAGTGGTGGGGGATACAGTAGGCGATCCCCTTAAGGATACCGCTGGACCTTCTATGAACATTTTGATTAAGCTCATCAGCGTGGTAGCTATTGAAACTGCAGTGCTGGTGGTTGACCTTTCGGGCAAGCTGTTTCATTTTTAATAAAAATTAGTTATTAAATAAAGTGCATATGTGTTATAAATAAGAGGAACTTATGCACTTTATTTTTTTCTGGCATGGATCAACAACTAAACAAAATAATAGAAAAACTACTGAGTGATTACCAGCAGGGTAAAATAGATCAATTAAAGGTTATTTCCAAAATAAAGGATATATATTTCGAAGATATTGGTTTTGCCAAGGTGGATCATCACCGTACCATGCGAAGAGGTTTTCCGGAAGTAGTTTTTGGGCAGAATAAAACAGATGAGCAGGTGATAGAAATTGCCTGCAAGATAAGGGAGTATTCAGGGCTGCTGCTTATTACCCGTACCTGTAAGAGGGTATATAAAAAGCTGTCAGCAGAAATACCCGACCTTAAGTTTAGCCCGGAGGCCAATATAATTTACACCCCCCTGGGTAAAGAATTGGATTTGACGGAAGGAATTACCGTAATTTGTGCTGGTACCTCTGATATCCCGGTGGCAGAGGAGGCAGCTATAACTTCTTATCTAATGGGCAATAAAGTGGAAAAGATTTATGATGTGGGAATTGCCGGCATGCACCGGCTGATGCACTACCGCCAGCAGCTTCAAAAATCCAGGGTGATTATATGTGTAGCAGGCATGGAAGGAGCCCTGCCCGGTGTAGTGGGAGCTATGGTAGGCTGCCCTGTTATAGGGGTGCCCACCAGCGTGGGTTATGGAGCCAGCCTGGGAGGGATTTCTGCTTTGCTCACCATGCTTAATACCTGCAGCCCGGGAGTAGTGGTGACCAATATTGACAATGGTTTTGGAGCAGGTTATACCGCAGGTATTATAAACAGGGGAACTGATATTAAAAGTTGATTTCTTTGTTACCTCTATCAACTTATATTATAATTAGTTCCATAATATTAACCCTTATATGGAAAGGCATAACAGGTGGACAGGGAAAGACTAGGCCAGATTCTTTTAAGAAAAAACCTCATAAACGAAGAACAGCTTAAAAATGCTTTAAAAACCCAGGAAAGAAGCGGAGAAAGGCTGGGTAATATACTGATAGATAAAAATTATATTACCCCGGAAGAGTTGGTGGATGTGCTGTCTTACCAGAAAGGTTTTGATACTGTGGACCTGGCAAAAGTCCAGGACATTATTGAGCCAGGAGTGGTTAATTTAATACCCCGGGATTTTGCCTCCAAGAGAAAAGTGTTTTCTTTCAAGCTGAGTAATAACAATTTGTCCGTGGCCATGTTTGATCCTTTGGATATTAACCTCATAGACGAGATCAGGTTAATTACTGGCTATAATATCCAGCCCTTTATTGCTACCCGGGACAGCATCGATAGCGCTATTAAGCTATTCATGACTGATGACTACAGCCTTCAGGAAATAAAAGAGATAATAGATGACCGGGATTTTATCATTACCGAAAAGTTTGAAGATGAGGTGGTAGAAGGCAATCCCCTGGTTAGGCTGGCCAATAGGATTATACTTAAGGCGGTATCTATGGGAGCCAGTGATATACATATAGAACCCCAGGAGAAAAATTGTGCTATCCGGTTCAGGATTGACGGGGTAATGCAGAAGATCAAGGAAGTACCCAAAACAGTACAGCGTTTGCTGATATCCAGGTATAAGATTATGGGGGGCATGGATATAACTGAAAACAGGCTTTCCCAGGACGGCAGAAGTTCTTTTAATTACCATGGCAATACCATAGATTTAAGGTTTGCCTCTATTCCTACTGTGTTTGGGGAGAATATTACCATAAGGCTTCTCAATGTAAGTGAGAACCTGTTTTACATCAAGAATTTGGGCATGGATCCTGAGGATGAGGCTAAATTTAAAAAAATGATACACCAACCTCATGGATCCATTATTATTACCGGACCCACCGGCTCGGGAAAGACCACCACCCTTTATGCCAGCTTGAACCAGATTTCCAGCCCCGATAAAAAGATTTTTACTATCGAAGACCCAGTAGAATACAGGCTTGGCTCTATTATGCAGGTCCAGGTTAATTCCAGAGTGGGAATGGATTTTTCCAGGGGGCTTAGAGCTATGCTGCGCAGTGACCCTGACATAATTATGGTAGGGGAGATAAGGGACCTGGAAACGGCCAAGATAGTTATGCAGGCTTCGGTAACCGGGCATTTGGTTCTTACTACCCTGCATACTAACGATGCCCCTTCTACCCTGGCCAGACTACTGCAGATGGGTGTAGAATCTTATATGATTAGCTCTGCTACCAGCGGCATAGTAGCCCAGAGGCTGGTAAGGTTATTGTGTCCCGAATGCAAACAGGAAACCGATTTAGGCGATTACACTATTGACCAAGATATCATGGATATTTTAAAAGGCCATAAAATCTATAAACCTGTAGGCTGCAGCAAGTGTAATAATCTGGGCTATAAAGGACGTACCGGCATATTCTCGGTGCTGGTAGTATCCAGGAAAATAAGGGAAATGCTGCTGGAAAAGAGAAGCGCTGATGATATAGCGGAAGTAGCTAAAACCGAAGGGATGAAAACCCTGACCCTGAGAGCGGCAGAAAAGGTAGCGGAAGGAGTTACTTCCCTGGAAGAAATGTATAGGGTGGTTTATTAAGATATGGATTCAAGAAAGAATTTTGTTCACTTACATGTGCATAGCGAATATTCACTGCTGGATGGGGCAGTAAGAATAAAGGATTTGGTGGAAAAGGCTAAGCAGCTGAACATGCCGGCAGTGGCGTTAACCGACCATGGTGTAATGTACGGTATTATTGACTTTTACAAACAGGCAGTCAGCCGGGGCATCAAACCCATCCTGGGCTGTGAGGTTTACCAGGCTCCCGGAAGCCGTCTTAATAAACAGGCCAGCGGCAGTAATTTAAAGGACTCAGCCCCCTATCACCTTACTTTACTGGCTAAAAATATTACCGGATATAAGAATCTGATGAAGCTGGTAAGTTTTAGTTTTTTGGAGGGTTTTTACTATAAGCCCAGAATAGATGAAGAACTGTTACGCCAGTATAGCGATGGTATACTGGCTTTAAGCGGCTGCATATCGGGTAAGATTCCCAAAATGTTCCAGGCAGGCAGGGAGGATTTGGCCAAAAAGGCATTGGATACCTATTTGGATATTTTTGGCAGTGATAATTTTTATCTGGAAATACAGGATTCTGGTGTACCTGAGCAGGCAGAGGTGAATCGCCTGCTGGTAGAATTTTCCAGCAAATACGGGGTTCCCCTGGCAGCCACCAATGATGTCCATTACCTGGAGCAGGACCATTATAAAGCACATGATGTACTGTTATGCATACAGACCGGGTCTACCATAAACCAAACCGACAGGCTTAAATTTTCCTCCAATGAATTCTATTTCAAAACCTATGAGCAGATGTCTAATAAATTGGGCCATTTCCCCCAGGCTATTGAAAATACTTTGGATATTGCGGAAAAGTGTAATGTAGAGCTGGAATTTGGGCTAAGCCTGATACCACCTTTCCAGGTACCTGTATCTTTTAGCCCCGATTCCTATCTTAAGAAGATATGTTACGAAGGAGCAAAACAGAGGTATGGGCAGCTGACCACGGAAATCGGGCAAAGGTTGGAAAAAGAGCTTTCTGTTATAGAAAAAATGGGCTTTTCAGAATATTTTTTAATTGTCTGGGATTTTGTGCAGTTTGCCAAAAAGAACAATATCCGGGTAGGGCCTGGCCGGGGATCGGCAGCAGGAAGTATTGTGTCTTATGTTTTAAACATTACGGATATAGAACCATTAAAATATGGGCTTCTGTTCGAAAGATTCCTAAACGAAGAAAGAAAGAGCATGCCTGATATTGATATAGATTTCTGCTATGAGAAAAGAGGGGAAGTTATAAAGTATGTTACCCAAAAATATGGTACCAACAGGGTTGCGCAGCTTATAACCTTTGGTACCATGGCAGCCAGGCAGGCCATAAGGGACGCGGGCAGGGTACTGGAAGTGACCTATGCAGATGTAGACAAGATAGCCAAAATGATTCCTATGGAGCTTAATGTCACCATTCAAAATTCTTTGGATCAGGTTCCCGATCTAATGGAGCTCTACCAACAGGACAGCAAGGTAAAAGAGGTTATTGACACTGCAATTTCTCTGGAGGGCATATCACGGCAGGATTCCATACATGCAGCCGGAGTGGTCATTTCCGCCCAGGACCTTTACAACTATACCCCTATTCAGAGGGAGGGCAATGAAGATATAGTAACCCAGTACAAAATGGAGGATGTTCAGGAAATAGGGTTGCTTAAAATGGACTTTCTGGGACTGAAGACCCTTTCCTTGATAGACAAGGCTCTTTTCTTCATAAGCAAGACTAAAAATATAGAAATAGATACCGGCACTTTGAATCTGGATGATGAAAAAACATTTAAAATGCTGAGCGATGGAGAATGCCTGGGAGTTTTTCAACTGGAAAGCTCGGGGATGAGGGAATTGGTTATAAACCTTAAGCCTACCCGGTTTGAAGACCTTATAGCCTTGCTGGCCCTTTATAGGCCCGGGCCCCTGCAGAGCGGTATGGTTTCTGATTTTGTAGAAGCCAAGAATGGGCGCAAGAAAATTAATTACCCTCATGCCAGCCTTAAGCCCATACTGGAGAGCACGTACGGTATCATACTGTACCAGGAGCAGGTAATGGCTATAGCCAGCGAGCTGGCCGGGTTTACCATGTCTGAAGCAGATATCCTGCGTAGTGCCATCAGTAAGAAGAAGCGGAAGCTTTTGGCCAGGCAGAAGACCAAGTTCATGCAGGGGGCAAAAAAGAAAGGCATTGGTGAAAGTACCGCCCAGAAAGTGTTTGAGCTGATTAATCATTTTGCCGAATACGGATTTAATAAGTCCCATAGCACTGCTTATGCCATGATTTCTTACCAGACTGCCTACCTGAAAGCCAACTACCCGGTAGAATTCATGGCTGCCCTGCTCAGCATCAGGATGGGAAGCCAGGAAAAAGTGGCCCAATATGTAAATGAAACCAGAAGACTGGGCATAGAGGTACTTCCTCCGGATATAAATGAAAGTTATTCTGATTTTACAGTGGTAGTGGATTCTATTAGGTTTGGGTTGTCTGCTATAAAGAATGTGGGTTCCAATGTAATAGATGAGATTGAAAAGGAAAGGAAAAAAGGGGGAAAATTTGTAGATTTTATCGATTTTTGCCAGAGGATAATTTCTGCAGCTTTAAATAAGAAGACCCTAGAGAGCCTGATAAAAAGCGGTACCTTTGATTCCCTGGGGCACAGCCGTAAATTTTTGCTGGACCATTTTGAGAAGATAGTAGAGGAAACGCTTAAGGTAAGAAGGGACCGGGAAGCGGGACAGTTTTCCTTATTTGATACCCAGGAAGGTTCTCAGGATCCCGTAGTGCTGGGGGGTATTTTAGAGAAAGCGTCCAGCTATGGCGAGTTTGCCCAGAAAGAAATGCTTAATTTTGAAAAAGAAATGCTGGGACTATATATTAGCGGGCACCCTTTAATGGAGTACCAGAGAACCTTGGAGAGCCTGGTGCCTCTTAATCAGCTTTCACAGCTTAAGGATAAGAGCAATGTAGAAGTGGGCGGCGTTATGGCCAATATTAAATCCATTATTACCAAAAACAGTAAACAAATGTTGTTTGTTACCTTGGAGGATTTAAGCGAAAGTGTGGAAGTGATAGTTTTTCCAGCGGTGCTGGATCAGTTTAAAGAAGTTCTTCAGGAAGATAAAATAGTTAAAATAGCAGGAAGGCTGGATAAAAAGGAGGATCAGTTTAAAATCATAGCTTCCCGGATAAGCTTACTGGAAAAAGCTGTTCCCAATCCCGGCGTCCCTTCCAAAAAGCAAAAAGGTAAAAACACTGTTAATGACCGGGAGGAAAAAGTACTGCTGACCATTGAAGAGGAGTCTTTGTGCCATGACCTGGTAGACAGCCTTTACCAGCTGTTTAAGGAGAATAAGGGGCAGACCAGGGTAGAGCTAAGGATAAAAGGCAATAATGGGAACGGGGTTAAGGAATTTGATTTGCCCCTGGACTTCTGTATTGATTTTAACCAGGGTTTTGTAGAGAAACTGGAAAGCCAGTTTAAGCAATGCATTCACTGGCAGAAAATACCAATAGAGGAAAGGAGCAATTTTGCATGACCTCAAATTTGCAGTTATAGGGGCAGGACATGGAGGTAAGGCTATTGCTGCCCATTTAGCTATTAAGGGTTTTGATGTCAGCCTTTATAACCGTACCCTGATGCGAATAAAACCCATTATTAAACTTAAGGGCATAGAGCTGGAAGGGGAAGTTAGCGGTTTTGGCAAGCTTAAATTATGCTCCAATAATATAGGCAAGGTTATTAAGGGGGCGGATGTTATTATGGTGGTGGTTCCCGCCAATGCCCATGGCCCTATCGCAGAAAGATGCGCCCCTTACCTGGAAGATGGCCAGATGGTTGTTCTTAATCCCGGAAGGACCTGTGGAGCCTTGGAATTCCTAAATGCCTTACGGGCTCATGGCAACCAAAAGCAGGTCACGGTAGCGGAAGCCCAGACCTTTATTTATGCCAGCAGGGGCATGGGGCCGGCCACAGCCAGAATATTCAGGATTAAACAGGCTATTCCAGTGGCAGCCATACCAGCCAGCTCTACCGGCAAGGTATTAAAAAAATTAAATCAGGCCTTTAAGGAATTTATCCCTGGAAGCAATGTGGTAGAAACCTCTTTTAACAATATGGGAGCGGTTTTCCATCCGGCTATTACTATCTTAAATGCTTCCCGCATTGAATCCACCCTGGGAAATTTCCAATTCTATATAGAAGGAGTGACCCAGTCGGTAGCTTCAATTTTGGAGGCGGTGGATGAGGAAAGGGTAAAGGTAGCCCATAAACTTAATTGCACTAATGTATACTCTGCCATTGATTGGCTGTCCATGGCCTATAATGTGGTAGAGGACAATCTGTTTGATGCCATACACAGCAATCCTGGATATGTAGGGATAATGGCTCCCCGGACTACCAATGTCCGTTATATTACAGAAGATATCCCCATGAGCCTGGTCCCAATTTCTGAGTTTGGCAAAATTTTAGGGGTAAAAACACCAGTTATTGATTCCCTGATTAATATAGCAGATTCTATATTTGATAGGGATTTTAGAAAAATTGGAAGAAACCTTGCCTCCCTGGGGCTGGAGGGTTTAAACATAGCACAGATTAAGGAAATACTAATAAAGGGAAAGATACAGGAGTAGTATATGAAGAGAATATTAGGGGCCAGCATAGGCAGCTGCGTACATGTAGCGGGAGTGATAAATTTTTTGAACCTGGCCCAGCAGCATGGATACCAGACTAAATTTTTAGGCTCTGCTTGTGGTTATGGGCAGATAGTGGAAGCCATTGAAGCCTATCAGCCGGATATAGTAGCCATAAGTTACCGGCTTTCTCCTGATAATGCCCGTTCTTTATTCAAGCAGTTTAAGAAAGAAGTGGCAGACAAATACAAGGGCAGGGTCTCTTTTATCCTGGGGGGAACCAAGCCGGTAGCTGAAGCGGCTAAAGGGCTGGATCTGTTTGAGGCCATGTTTACCGGGGAGGAAACCAAAGACCAGGTAGTTTCCTATTTAAAACAGGGGAAAATAATCCAGGAAAACATACCACCTCCCCAAAATTTAGGGGACAGGGTAAAGTTCAAGTATCCCTATCCGGTTATCAGGCATCATTTTGGACAGCCAACCCTGGAAAGCACTATAGAAGGCATTGGCCGCCTGGCCCAGAGTGAATTAATAGACGTGGTTTCCATAGGACCTGATCAAAACACGCAGGAATATTTTTTTCACCCGGAAAAAATGGACCATAGCCAGGATGGGGCGGGAGGAGTGCCTCTCAGGTCCGAGGATGATTTCAGGAGTTTATACCAGGCTACCCGCAAAGGCAATTACCCTATAATGAGGTGCTACAGCGGTACCAATGATATATTGAGGATGGCCCGGGTCCTGGCGGATACTATAAATAATGCCTGGTGTGCAGTTCCTTTATGCTGGTACAATGAGCTGGATAATAGGAGCCACCGCAAGCTGAAAGAGGCTATTGCAGAAAATCAACAGGTAATGGCCTGGCATGGGCAAAGAAATATACCGGTAGAGGTTAATGAATCCCATCACTGGAGTTTAAGGTACTCTCCGGATTCAATAGCGGTGGCTGCTGCCTATCTTGCTGCCTACAATGCTAAAAGGATGGGGGTAAAGGTATATGTGTCCCAATACATGTTTAATACTCCTGCCGAAACCTCATTTACTATGGATCTAGCCAAAATGATGGCCAAGGTGGAATTGATTGAGGGCCTGCATGATGATAGTTTTACCAGTTTAAGGCAAACCCGGACCGGGCTATATAGTTATCCCACCAATTATCATCAGGGCAAGGCCCAGCTGGCTACTTCTACTATGCTGCAGATGCAGCTGGAACCGCATATAGTCCATGTGGTAGCTTATTGCGAAGCTGATCATGCCGCTACCCCGGAGGATATCATTGAATCTGCCCATATAGCCCATAAAGCCATTTCCAATTGCCTGGCCGGGTGTCCCAATATGAAAGATGATGAAAGGGTACAGGCCAGAAAAAGGCAACTTATGGCTGAGGCTAAACTTATAATAGGGGCTATACGGAAGCTGGATTTAAATAATATCCATGAAGATCCCTTAACCAGTCCCCAAATAATTGCAGAGGCTATTGGCAGGGGCATACTGGATGCTCCCCATTTGCAGGGGTTAGAGGCGGCCAGCGGCCAGGTAAGGACCATGTTTATAGACGGTGCCAATATGGCAGTAGGTCCTGATGGGGAAATTTTAACCGAGGAGCAGCGTTTAGCCTCCCTATAATTTTACTTTTAAGGTAAAATATAATATTATTCAAAACTTATATTAAATATTTACAGGGTAGACTATGTTTGAATCTGACCAGGAAAATTTAATAGTCAAGCTGCCTTACGGTTTCAGGGATGTTTTTCCTACAGAATGCCGGGAGCGCAAGGTTATAGTAGATATTATAGGCCAGCAATTCAGGCAATGGGGCTATGGAGAGGTAAAAACCCCTGCTGTGGAATATACCAAGAATATATCTACCGGGGCGGGCGACAGCTGGTCACATAAGCTAATAAATTTTTTTGATATTGACGGCAGCCTGGTTTCGCTAAGGGCTGACATGACCATACCCATAGCCAGGTTAGTAGGAATGAGGATAAAAAGACCTCAATTGCCGGTAAGATTTTGCTATTTTGCCAATTCGTTCAGGCAATCAGCCCTTCAGGAGGGAGTAAAAAGGGTATACAGCCAGGCTGGCCTGGAGCTCATAGGTACCGATAGTTTTACTGCTGATGTAGAGATCCTTACTATCTTAAACAAGGTGCTAAGGGTCCTGGGCTTCAAGCAGTACAAGATAGGATTGGGACAGCTTCAGATAATTGAAGGATTGTGTGAGTGGCTGGGGCTGGGGCCTAAGGACAGCCGCTTTTTAAAAGAGAGCCTGGTTAAAAAGAATTTTGTACTAATCAGTGAGTTTTTAGAAGGGGTTGATAAAAGTAAAACCGATTTGTTTATGTCCCTGATAAAACCCCAGCAGGACTTAAATTTTTTAAAAAAGGTCCTGGCCCGCATCAACATTAGCAGAGCGGATAAAGGGTTGGCCTACCTGGAAAGGGTATACCGGGTTTTAGAAGAACTGGGCTTTGGCCCTAATTTACTTATAGATTTAAGCATCCTGAGGGAATTTGACTATTACTCTGGCCTTTTGTTTGAAGTTTATTCCGCCCTTACCACTGACCTTATAGGTAATGGGGGACGCTATGACGGTTTGATAAGAAAATTTGGCATGGGGGTAGCGGCAACCGGGTTTGCCCTGGATTTGGATATGCTGCATAAATCCATGGACAGCAGCATCCTGGCTCCCTTTATGAAAGACTTCAAGCTGCTGCTGGGAGGCAGTAGGTCTGATTATGCCGCTTTTGTGAAGCTATCAGAAAAGGTGAGGGAAAAAGGTATAAACGTGGAATTATATGAAGGTAAAATAGAAGATATAGGGCCGCAGGCCCAGCTAAGGGAAGCAGGCCTGGCGGCTGTAATGTCTGGGGACCTGTCCCGGGTAACAGTAATACAGGCCCAGGACGGAAACCGCACTGAAATGACAACCCAAGATTTTTTAAAATATTTAGATGGAACCAACAAGACTTAATATAGCCATACCTAAAGGGTATTTAAAGCAGGAGTGCATTGAGCTTATGGGCGCAGCCGGTTATGATATGGACAACCTGTCCCAGGATAACCGCAAGCTGTTTGTGTATTCCCCCCGCAAGGATATAAAGTATGTTATTGCCAGGCCCATGGATGTGCCGGTTTACGTGCAATACGGGGCTTGCGATTTGGGCTTTGTGGGCAAGGATGTACTGGCAGAGCGGGAAAGCAAGGTATATGAACTGCTGGATGTGGGTACGGGAACCTGCCGGCTTATTGTGGCTACCCGCAAGGATTGCGTGCAGACGGTAAAAAGCCATTATGAGCATTTTGGATCCATAAGGATTGCCACTAAATATCCTAATCTTACCAAGAAATATTTTGACCGTAAGGGAATGCAGGTAGAAATAATTAAACTTCATGGGTCAGTTGAGCTGGGGCCCATATTGGGAATTGCTGAAGAAATAGTAGATATTACTGCTACCGGGGAAACTTTAAAGGAAAATGATTTGGTAGAGATGGAGACTATCCTTACTTCAACTACCCGCCTGGTAGCCAATATGGTAAGTTACCGGGTCAAACATGAAGCAATTAATGAGTTTACACAAAGAATAGGTAAGGTAATCAATGGAAAAACAAAGCCGAAGTAGCCAGATAAACAGGAAAACCCTGGAGACTAATATACTGCTTAAACTGGATCTGGATTCTGCCAGCCAGGCAGATATAGATACCGGGCTGCCATTTTTTGACCACATGTTGGCCAGCTTTAGCAGGCATGGGGCTTTTGGCCTGCAGGTTAAGGCCAGAGGGGACCTGGAAGTTGATTCCCATCATTTAGTAGAAGATGTGGGAATATGCCTGGGGCTGGCTTTAAAGGAATGCCTGGCCCTAAAGCAAACTATCCGCCGGTTTGCCCATAGCATGATATGCATGGATGATGCCTTGGTAACAGTAGCAGTGGATTTAGGGGGAAGGTCTTATCTGAAGTTTAAGGTTGATATGGCAGTTGAAGATATTAAGGGTTTTAATACTGCCGTCACTGAAGACTTTTTTAGGGCCCTGAGTGCCAATGGCTGTTTTAACCTCCATATAGACAAAAATTCCGGTATTAATTCCCACCATATAATAGAGGCCATGTTTAAGGCAGTGGGCATAGCTTTGCACCAGGCTACCCGGATAGAAGGAAATAGCATACCTTCTACTAAAGGGACGCTGTAGCTGTTACCCCGGGGACTATGATGTATATAGCAGTTATAAATTACAATATGGGTAATATAAGCAGTGTAGAAAATGCCTTAAAAAGCCAGGGAGCTAAAGTCAGGGTTACCTCTGATGCTGGTGTAATCAGGGGAGCAGCGGGAGTAGTCCTTCCGGGGGTAGGGGCATTTTCTGATGCTATGGCTAACCTCGGCATCCTGGGTCTTGAAGATACAATCAGGCAAGCAACCCGTAATCAGCCATTCCTGGGTATATGCCTGGGAATGCAGCTGTTGTTTGACTATAGCTTCGAGGATGGAAAAACAAAGGGCTTGGGAGTGTTTGCCGGAACCGTGGAAAGGATTCCGGCGGTAGTCAAGGTGCCTCATATGGGTTGGAATAATATTAATATGGTAAAACCTGATCCCTTATTGGAAAACCTGGATTTAAACCAGTACTTTTATTTTGTACATTCCTATCATGTGGTGCCTGAAGACAAATCGCTGATAGCCAGCACTACCGGCCATGGGATAGAAATGGTGGCTGGCATATACCGGGAAAAGGTGCATGCATTCCAGTTCCACCCGGAAAAAAGTTCGGTTTGCGGGCTTAAGGTATTAAAAAACTTTATAAATTTAACCCGGAAGGATAAATGATGCTGCTTATACCGGCCATAGATCTCATGGGGGGAGCCTGTGTAAGGCTGCATAAAGGTAAATTTGATACTAAAAAGGTATACCACCAAAATCCGGTGGAGGCAGCCTTAAGGTGGAAACAGGCAGGAGCAACCTGGATCCATATAATTGACCTGGACGGAGCCAAGACCGGTAAGCTGGAGAACCTTAAAGCGGCGGTAAAGATTAAGGAAAGCACCGGGGTCTCGGTACAAATGGGCGGGGGCATAAGGGATTTACAGAGCCTCAGCCAGGTCCTTGATGCAGGAATAGACCGGGCCATACTGGGCACCAGGGCTATAGAGGATTCTGGTTTTTTGCAGCAAGCCAGCTTGCTGTTTGCAGAAAGGATTTGCCTTAGCCTGGACTATGACCGGAAAGGCAGGATTTTAAAAAAGGGCTGGCAGCAGGATTCGGGCCTGGATATCTTTAGGTTTGGGCGCAGTTTGCATGACCTGGGGCTGGAGTATGTCATAGTAACAGATATCAGCAGGGACGGTACCTTAACAGGGGTTAACAGCCCTATGATCAAGTCCATTATGGAAGCAACTTCCCTGAAGCTGATAGTGGCGGGAGGCATATCCAGCATGGAAGATATAAGGGTATTAAAAAAGCTGGGAGTGGCGGGAGCCATAACCGGCAAAGCTATTTATGAAGGAACCATAGATCTAAAACAGGCAATTAGGGAGGCTGCAGAATGATAACCAAAAGGATAATACCCTGTCTGGACGTCAAGCAGGGCAGGGTAGTTAAGGGAGTAGGATTTGTAGATTTAAAAGATGCCGGTGACCCGGTAGAACTGGCGGCTTTTTATGACCGTGAAGGGGCAGATGAGGTGGTTTTTTTGGATATAACGGCCTCTCATGAAAGCCGGAAAACAGTAGTAGACCTGGCCGCCAAGGCAGCTAAAAAAGTATTTATCCCCTATATTATCGGAGGGGGCATTAATGAGATAGAGGATATCAGGGAATTGCTGAAAAAAGGGGCGGACAAGGTTTCCATTAACACTGCCGCTGTAAATGACAGCTCTCTGGTCAGCAGGGCGGCCAGGATTTTTGGCAGCCAGTGCATAGTAGTGGCTATAGATGCCAAGGCAAAAGGAGACAGTTGGGAGGTATACACCCACGGGGGCAGGACCCCTACCGGAATGGATGCAGTGGAATGGGCGCGTAAAGTAGAAAGCCTGGGGGCAGGTGAGATACTGCTGACCAGTATGGATAAGGACGGAACAAAGGATGGTTACGATATCCCCCTTACTGCCGCAGTTACTTCTGCAGTTAACATTCCGGTAATAGCTTCAGGGGGAGCAGGCAATCTCGAGCACTTAAGAGATGTTATCCTGCAGGCGGATGCTGATGCGGTACTGGTAGCTTCCATATTCCACTACGGGCAGCATACGGTAAGGGAAGCCAAACAATATTTAAAATCTCAGGGAATTAATGTAAGGATTTAACATGGCAAACAAAACAAAACTTATACCGGCAATAGTTCAGGACTATAAAACCAAGCAGGTGCTTATGCTGGCTTATGTCAGTCAAGAATCTTTAGAAAAAAGCCTCCAGACCGGTACTACCTGGTTCTGGAGCAGGAGCAGGAACCGGTTATGGAACAAAGGGGAAACTTCTGGAAACTACCAGACCATAAAGGAGATAAGGTATGACTGTGACCAGGATGCTTTATTGTTTTTGGTGGAGCAAAAGGGACAGGCTTGCCATACCGGTAACTTTAGCTGTTTTTACCGCCGGCTGGAAGATGGCGGTGCCGGCCTTAAGTTCAAGCCGGATACTGAACCGGATATAGTAAAGGAACTGCATCAGGTAATTTTAGACAGGATTGCTGAAAAACCAGCTGATTCCTATACCTATTCTTTGCACCAGAAGGGCCTGGACCAGATACTCAAAAAAGTGGGGGAAGAGTGCATTGAGGTAATACTGGCTGCTAAACACCAGCAAAAGACGGATGTAGTATATGAAATAGCTGATTTAGCCTACCACCTGCTGGTGCTTATGGCTGAAAAAGGTATCCAGGTGGAAGATATTTATCAGCAGCTGGAGCAAAGGAGGAGGTAGATTTAATCTTGGCAAAGAAAAGAATAGCGCTATTGACCAGCGGGGGAGATGCCAGCGGGATGAATGCAGCTATCAGGGCTGTAACCAGGTATGCTATTTACAGAGGGCATGAGGTGCTGGGTTTTTATGAAGGCTATAAGGGCCTTATAGAGAATAATTATATCAAGCTGGATTCCAATAACGTAGGGGGTATTATTGACCGGGGCGGTACCTTTCTGTATTCGGCCCGTTCCAGCGAGTTCAAGACCGAAAAGGGGCTGCAGAAAGCAAAGGACAACCTGAAAGAAGATGGAATAGAAGCATTGATTGTTATGGGGGGAGACGGGACTTTCAAAGGAGCTCACGATCTGCACCAGAGAGAAGTACAGGTAGTGGGTATACCTGCTACCATAGATAATGATATAGCAGGTACTGACTACAGCATAGGTTTTGACACCGCCCTAAATGTGATCATAGATCTTATTTCCAAGATCCGGGATACTGCTTCATCCCATGACCGGTTGTTTGTAATAGAGGTAATGGGCAGAAATTCAGGCATGATTGCCATTAATGCCGGGGTGGCCTGTGCGGCGGATTATGTGCTTATACCGGAAATGGAATTTGACCTGGTACAAATTTCTGATGAAATTAAACATCACCGACGGGCCAAGAGGCATACACTGCTGGTAGTAGCGGAGGGGGTAGGCAATGCCCATGATATTGCTGCTTCCATAAAACTATTGGTGGGGCATGAAGTTAGGGTATCAGTGCTGGGCCATATTCAGAGGGGAGGCTCTCCCACCCTGTTGGACCGGGTACTGGCAGCCCAGTTTGGGCAAAAGGCAGTAGAAGCCATAGAAGCGGGCAAAAGTGATTGCATGGTGGCTTACCATGGCCGGGAAGTAAAATTAGTAGACCTTAGCTATGTGTTTGACCATAAAAGGGAAATAGATAAAAACCTTTATAATTTGGCCTTGATTCTATCTAGATAAATGGTGCCGAAGGTCGGGGTCGAACCGACACGGACCTCGCGGCCCACTGGATTTTGAGTCCAGCGCGTCTGCCAATTCCGCCACTTCGGCCAGCTAAAATCATACTATCATTCCTGATTATAATCAAGGCGGGATTATATAAAAATTTGACAATTTTCAATAAAAAGATTATATTTTTTTCACAGACGCCATTAAGTTTTTATGAAACTTAGTGGCGTTTATTGTTTAAAGAAAAAAAATAGGCATAAATTGCCATCTTTTTAATCTTTAGTTTTGCACTCCGGCTTATTAGTAAATTTAATAAACCATGCTGGTATGCCTTATTGTAAATAATTCTATTTTTTCCAAAGAAATAGAATTATAATTATCTGCATTTATTATAATTCCGGCACCTGTTACAAATCTATTTATCTTTATCTTTTACCGCTGCCGGGAATAACAGGAACCTAAAAAAATTTTACCCAGATTACAAAATTTGGGCAGGGAAGGATACTAGTA
>JAQVDY010000013.1 GCA_028698215.1 Actinomycetota bacterium
TACGGGCTGAGGTTCGAAGACGGGATACTGGTTACTGCTACCGGAGTAAAGGAGCTTACCACCCTAAAGAGGGAGGTAATAGAGCTGTGAGAGATATAGCTGTAGAAGATATAAGGGGGATGGTGGAGGACCGGAAAAATGAGATTATTGAATGGACTAAGAAGGTTATAGCTTTCCCCAGTGAAAATAGGCCTCCTATCGGTTATGAAGCAGACATGCAGGCATTTATTTTAAACCAATGCCGTGATCTGGGAATGAAGGTAGACTCTTTTTCCCCTACCAGCGTAAAGGGAGCCCAAAAACATCCCTGGTGGCTAAAGGGAAGAGAATACAGCCAGGGCAGGAATAATGTAGCAGCGGTGTGGAAAGGGACAAACCAAAAGAAGTCTTTGCTGTTTAGCGGACATGCAGACGTAGCCCCTTTTGAGCCCGGGGAGTGGAAAATTACAGAACCCTTTACCCCAAAAATAATAGAGGGGAAACTTTATGGCCGGGGTTCAGCTGATCTTAAAGGAGGAATGGCTGCTGCCTTTTGGGCCATTAAAATACTTAAGGAAATGGGTTTTAAACCTGGCGGCGACATTATTTTTGAGAGTGTAGTAGATGAAGAGTTTGCTGGGGGTAATGGCACTTTAGCTTCCAGGATTAAAGGCTATAATACTGATCTGGCAATCCTGGTAGAACCTACCAGGATGGAGGTTTGTACCGCCTGCCAAGGTGCATTTTTAGGCGATATAACACTTAAAGGGAGGGCTGGAATGCCCTATATGGGATTGGAGATAGCTAATCCCATTTACGGAGCCTCATCACTAATAGATACTTTCAGGCAATGGGGAGATCAATGGATTGCCCGGCATCAACATCCTTTGTTTGGGGAGAAGGGTAAAGAGCTGAAAATACTATTATGGGACATAAACTCCAAAAGTGAAGATGAATTTACCCAGATGGGCACTCCCCTGGTGGCCAACCTCTCCTGGATTGTCTGGTGTTATCCTGGAACTGATGAACAAAAGTTTAAGCAAGATTTTATTGCTTTCTGGCAAAAACAGGCAGAGCAAAATCCTGACCTCAAGCCCTTCAAGCTGGAACATAAATTTACCTACCATTATGTAAGGCCCTGGGAAATAAGTGCTGACCATGATGCCGTAAAAGAAGTGCTTAATTCCTATCAGCAGTATTCAGGCAAAGCGGCTTCCATAGGAGGAGCTGCATTTTCCTGTGATATGGCTATATATGGAGAGGTAGGAAATATGCCTACCGTTATCCTGGGCCCCCGAGGGGACAATCTTCATGCGCCTGATGAGTGGGTATTGGTAGAAGATATAATTTCCCTGACCGGCATCTTTGCCAATTTGGCCTGCAATTGGACTGCCTAGATACTATACAGGAGGAAAAATGAAACTTATTGACGCTTCAGGACCACTTTATGAAGGAATGTGGTCTTATGGAACCCCTTACCCTGACTACAGATTAAAACAATTGGAAAACCCGGGCTGGGTGGATTTTAAGGCCAGTTCCCAGGAATTTATAGGCCTTTCTACAGCTACTGGAACCTATATTGATGGTCCTAGCCATGCCCTGGGCCTAAAAAACGCTGATCCAATGCATAAAATACCATTAGACAAACTATTTGATGTAGATGCATATGTCCTAAAATTTGACCTTGACCGGCTGGATAAACAAGATGGCAAACCCTATATTTCTCTTGACGATATAAAGCAGACAGAAAAAGAAGACATTGCAGAAAATTCAAATATAATTTTTGCAACTGGCTGGGGACAACACTGGGATAAGCCTGATTTTCTTACCAGCTGCTGGTTTTTCAAAAAAGATGCTATGGAATACATAGTAAGCAAGAAGCCTTTCATGCTGGGCATTGATACTCCTTCTATTGATAATGTTAAACACAAGCAAGGTTTATGGCCCCTTATCTTCAATAATAATATTTACCTGTTAGCACCCCTGGTAAACATTGAAAATATTGAAAAATCCAAAGTCAAGCTCTATGTTTGCCCCCTTAAAGCGTTAAATACTACTGGCCTACCCTGCAGGGTGATCATCAAGGAAGAGGATCAAATAGCCAGTTAGTTTATTTATAAAAATGCCATTTTATGGTATTTTAAACCTGGTTTTTGATAAGGGCGGTTAGCTCAGCTGGTTAGAGTGCTGCGTCGACATCGCAGAGGTCATTGGTTCAAATCCAATACCGCCCACCAAAAACAGCTTTTCTATTTTTGGTCTTTGCCTCTGGCTACCAGGCTGCAGGAGAGTGATTCTATTGCCATGAACCTAAAAAATACACTGGAAACCGGATACCTAAAAACTGGCCTACCTTATGCCAAGCTTGGAAACCAGCCTGGCATTATTTTAAATATTGAAGCCTTGTCTATGAACCATAAGCCCCCTTCAGGTATAAGTTTAAGACAATTTGTTAACCAGCATCAATTGCTGGCCAAGTACTATTCGGTTTATCTTGTAGGAAGAAAACCTAATATGCCCGACCATTATTATATGGCAGACATGGCTAAGGATTATGCCCTGGCCATTCACAGGCAATGGTCAAAACCTGTTCATGTTATGGGCATATCCACCGGGGGCCAAATAGGCCAATATTTAGCGGCAGGCTATCCGCAACTGGTCCATAAACTGGTTATAATATCTTCTGCATTCAGATTAAGCCAGAAAGGAAAAGAAATTGAGGGCAGGGCAGCCTCCTATTTTAAGCAGGAAAAATATGGTAAAGCTATGTCTGCATTAATGGAGCTGGTACTTACACCAGGGTTGAAAACCAAATTAATCCAGCCCATGGTCCAAATTATGGGAAACATTGCCTGTAAGAATCTACCCTTCCCCCAGGATTTTCTGTTGGAGGTTAGGGCAGATAGGGAAATGGATTTTAGCCAAGGCCTAAAGGATATTAAGGCCCCCACCCTGGTTCTGGGCGGTGATAAAGATATTGCCTATTCCCTGCCGGATATTAAAACCACTGCTGAAAACATTGCTAATTCCAAGCTGATCATCTATAAAGGACATGGGCACGGTTTGCCTATGGCTAATTCTGTCCAGATACAAAAAGACATATATGAATTCCTAAAAGACTAAGAAAATTGCTCTTATTCCGAAATTCTGTAAATTAATGCCTGTTCAACCTCCGGAATATCATCTCCTTCCCAAGAATATATAAAGCCATCAAAATAATAGCTGGTCCAGTCCATAGTAGTGCTGCGGTGTAAAAAGCCTGAACCTCTTTCGGTAGCCAGGTTCATATTATAATCAGTAGACATAAAGAAATCCTCAATAGTTATATCTATAGGAACCCAACCGTATTGGGGAAATTTTACCTCCACCCAGGCATGTCCTACTTCCAGATAGCCTCCTTCCAGTATTGCGGTATATAACGGTATACCGCTGGCTACCCTGCACGGTATACCGGAAGCCCTAAGCAGGGCTGCATATAGAACTGCATAATCAGCGCAAACTCCTTTACCTGTTTGCAGAATCTCGGAGGCATACATAAGCGGATACTGAGGGTCATCAGCTCTTTTAAAATCATAATCCATTAAGTCTGTTACATAATAATAAAGCTTCTCCATTATCACCACCGGCCTCTGCTCACTGCCTATAACCTTTTGGGCTGCTTCCTTTATGATTTTATGATCAGAATCTATATACAAGTCTGCCATAGTATAAAAAGAAAGGTCGGGATCATCCTGGCCGTAACTCAGATTTTTATAGTCTAGGTCTAAAAATTTAAAGTTTATCATATCTAAATTAGCAGTCACCGTGGCTTTTAATTCTTCTCCGGGCCCAACTTCCAGATTCTGGTAATCAATATGCAGTATCTGATTGAAACTATGGTCATAAACTTCCTGGAAGTCATCAGAGCTTACTGAAATTTCATTCACCCTTTGGAAAGGCAAATAGGTCTGGGGAACTGATGCATAACAATGAATATCCTTTATAGTAGTAGAACTTAAGTTCTTTAGCTGATATTCTATTTCAACCTCTATATTTCTTTCTTTTGCCGGAGCTATACAAATAGGTGCTTCCTCAATTTCTATACTTTTTACAGTTTCTGAATCCAAAACTCCATCGCTTACTTTCAAGACAATATCATAGCTGCCTTCAGCATCAAATATTTGGGAAACTTTTTCCTGTTCATACCTATTTCCATTAATTTCCCAGCTAAAATTTAGATCATCAGCATTAATATCATAAGAAGATGCTGCTGAAAAATATACCGGTACACCCACCGGAAATACGTCTTTTTTTATGCTGTCCCCCCCTATTTCAAACTGTGCTACAGGAGCTGTATTTTCCCCTGTAAATATACTTTCTTCAGTTGGACCTTCACCTGATAGGGAAATTACTGATATTCCCGAGAAACCGTCCGCAATATAGCCATAATTTCCTTCCACCGTAATATCATAAGAAGTTCCGGGGGTATAATAAATGTCTGCCACCGTTGGATGATCTTTATCTTCAATATTTATAGCATGTACCCCACCTTCCAGGTCCGATACCAAAATATAGTTGGCTACCATATCCAATTCCCAACCCTGGCCTGCGATGATGCATTTGCCCCTGGCTTTAGGATTTTCTTTATCAGACACATCTACAATTTGAAGATTGCTTTTAACTTCTGTATCCTCAAAATCCAGCGTGTTGTTGGAAAGGAAAACAAAATCTTTTTGAACATAAATTCCAGCAGTGCCCTCCATTACTTTAAAGCTGGAAACTTGTTGTGGCATTTGGGGATTTTGTACATCTATTATCAATAACTGGCTCTGTTGTCCCAAAGGATACTCCTGTCCATATAAAGTGGTGTTAAGGTAAGCATAACCTCCACTTACATGTATACCCCAGGGCATACCTTCTACCTTTAGCTCTGATATTTTTGCAGGGTTCCCTTTATCTGAAATATCAATAATTTCTAACTGGCTCTGCTGATCGTCTCCTACCAGTTGAGTGCTGTTTAAATAGGCAAAATCATTATCGATAAATATCCCCTGTACAGACTTCTCGGTTTCACTTCCGCTAATATAGTCTCCAATGAGTTCCGGGTTTTCAGGATTGCTTATGTCCACAATTTTTAGCCCGCATTGAGTATAATAATTTTGCTGGTCTCCCTGCCAGCTGGTATAGGAAATATAGGCATAATTACCTTCTATTATCACTATGTTGGCAGAGTCTATACCTCTCACCTTGCCTATGGTCTCTGGGTTAGCTAAATCTGCAAAATCAATAACATACAGTTGTCCTAAGTCATCGGTAAGATATGCATAACAGTCTTTAACATCCACATCTATAGCTTGGCCGGGTAAATTTACCTTGCTAACCAGGGAAAAACTAATGTTATTTTCAAACTGCCCCGGTTCAGCTTTACGGCTAAGCTTAGCTTCCTCTAATCCCTGACTTTGTATTTCTGTGCTTGATGGCTTACTGCAGGCAGCAGTTAATATCATTAAACAGATCGCCATTATAATTAATAATTTTTTAAATATTTTAATAATCATATTGCTATATTGCCTATATTTTATATCTGGCAAAACATCAATTCTGTAAATTTAGTAATTTTCCAGAAGAAATTCTCCCCATGTATTATTATATCATTAACCCAATACATCATTTGATAATTATAGTGATAGGAAAAAATTAATTCTAAAGATTATTAATTAATAGTATTTTTATCTAAGGTTCATTGCCAGCTTAATAGCTCCCCAGACCGGCTTTTGGGTTAGCGGCATAAATTTAATATTCCTAAACTTTTTTTTTAAATTTTCCTGTAACACTGAGGTAAAATACTGCTTGCAGTTAAACACACTGCCCACAAAAACCAGGTCAAAAACATTATCATCAAAACCTAGTTTTTTGGCCACTGTGGCTATAGAGAGTTCAGCTTCCCCGGCTTCTTGGACTAAAATATCCCTGCATACATAATCATCTTTTTCTGCAGCAGAGCATACCACTTTAGCCAGGGAAGCTATCCTGCCTGTATCTAGGGGCTGGGCATAAACCCATTCAATTAAACCAAAAATATCTTCTAACTTTAGTTGTTTTAGTACCATATCCAGCAATATGGTAGAAGGACCCCTGCCATCATAAAACTTCATTATTGCCTGCAGGGCCTTGGATGCTATGGAAAATCCGCTACCCTGGTCTCCCAAAATAAAATCCCAGCCATTAGCCCTGGCTTCCTGCCCTTGTCTGTTCAGGCCATAGCAATTGGATCCCGTACCGCATATAATCATTATGGCATCCGGACGGTCTGTTCCTGCATACAGTCCGATCTTGGAATCATTACATATTATGGTTTTATCCTTGTTAAGATATTCCTGCAAAGGGGATTTAAAAATTATCTGTTCATAAACCGTTTGGTCTTTAGGGGTATCCAGGCCAGACAATCCAAAACAAGCCCGGCTGAACCGTGAGCCTTTTTCTAGCCCAGCCAAGCCAGCTGCTTTATCTACAGCCTCATATATATTTTTAGCTGCCTTATCTATACCTACGCTTTTATAGTTTCCGGAGCCGCACCAAGATTCAGCCAAAACATGCCCTAAACTATCAGCCACCATAACTGCAGTTTTGGTGCCTCCTCCATCCACTCCTAAAATAAATTCTTCCATGCCTTTTTACTTATACATAGCCAATATATTTTCAGTAGGAGTATCAGGGGTTATATAATGGGAAGGCCCTAATATAAGTCCCCCCTGACCCTCAAACAGCTCTTTTATCCTTTTTACCCTTTCGGTTACCTGCCGGGGTTTAGCGCTGGGAAGAAAACCCTGTATGTCCAGCCCGCCATGAAAACATAAGTCCTTTCCGAAATTTTTCCTTAATTCCGCCAGGTCCATATTTCTAGCAGAAGTTTGTACCGGATCCAGGATATCTACTCCCATCTCCACCAGGTCCGGCAGCACTTCAGTACAATTTCCACAGATATGGAAACATACTAAAAGCCCATGGCTTTTAGCTGTCTCTATTATTTTTTTATCCCATGGCTTATAGAATTTACGCCACAGCTGGGGTGAAAGCATCAGGCCCTCCTGGGAAGCAAAGTCATCCCATATGCCGTAAAGGTCAATCTTGGAGCCTATGCTGGCCAGGTTCTTCTGGCAAAATTCCCACATAAACTGGCCAATGTTTCCAATAAGTATTTCAGCATACCTCTGGTTGGCTACCAGATCCATAAGCATATGGTCCATGCCCCTCATAAAGATAGAGGTCATAAATATACTGTTTAGGCAGCTGGTATTTAAGAAATACTCATCAGAAGGCTTCAATTGGGATAATTTCAATTCCGGCTGCTGCTGTTCACTATGGTAATAAACCTGTTCTGAATTATTCCTGTAAACCTCAAAGTCAAACCAATCCAGCTGGGGATAAGGATAATTCCTTACATCGTCCAACTCGTCTTTTCCTGCCAAGGGAGGGTTTTTGGAAAAGACTATATCCCTGCTCCCCCCAGCCTGGATATCCACCGGTTTAATGCCCCAAATGTTAAACCGGTTAATCTCAAAAATAGTATCAAAATCAGGGCCTGCATATTTAGGAAAATAAGTGGTAAACCCACCCAGGGTCTCACCGTCCGAATAATTATCAGCTCCCAGGCACTTTATAAGGTCAGGCCAGTTTTTTTCAATACCGCCCAAGCCGAAATAGTCCATAAGCCTGTCGTTTACCTCCGGCTCTCCCCGGTACATAGTGGGCACCCGGCAGGCTTTATGGCCAATAGCATCCAGCAAAAGTTTTTTCATTGCTTTCATTATTTAGGCGCTACCTTTATAGGGCTGGCTGTCACTTCGTCTGCAGTAAACAAAACACTTTCCCTAGGATTGGGATGCAGCTGAAGCAAAGTAGCCGGCCTTTCCAGTGTAGGCGGATGCATGCAGGCTATCCTAAAAGAAGCCAGCTGCCAGTTCAAATCCCCGCCGTCACAATAAATTTCAATCCTCTTAGCCTCTATAATAGGCTTCATCCCTATGGTTACCGCTTTAGGAGGAAGACCGTAAGAATTTCCCCCCAGCCCGCATATGGAATTTATCACAAAAGTATCAGAATTAAGTTCTATAACCCTGGTTTTGGAATTAAGAAACTGCTCTATGGTCATTCTGCGGTAATAGGTATCATAAGGCTCATTGAAAGCTATATGCCCATGATAGCCAAGGCCTCCATAACAGACATCGATACCGCCCAGCTTCTCAATCATATCTAAATTATAATCAAGGTTTACTGGATCCGGCCATACAATTTGCCCTTCATTTAATCCCAGCTTTTTATCCAGCCTGTTGAATAAAGCTCCTTTCATATAGCCCCTGAAGCTCATAGGATGATCGGGTGCAATCAGCCTTCCTTCCCAATCCATATACTCATCCATAAAGAATATCCACCACTGGCTCAAATCCACCTGCTCTGCATTTAGTATATCGGCCAGCATAGGATACTGTGGGGTAGGCCCTACGGGAAGAATCATTTTGGTAGGGCTGCCCTTTTGGTTATTGTTAATAATATTATCGGCCATGGAACGGGCCATATTCTTATAAATTGAATGCTGGTCCTTTACTATATTTACCCCCACTCTAGCCCATTCCGCTATATCCTGGGGGGGCATAGCCATCATCTTTTCAAAATCAGCATCCCCGACCGTTTGATGGGTTACTATTCCCTGGAACTCACCCATAATTATCCCTCCTTGCATCACCTTATAATTTTATTGCCTGCTTTTGCTTAACAGAATCTACTGCTGCCAGGGCCAGCTGCAATGCCGCTTTACCGTCCTGGAAGGTAGCTTCTTCTATAGGTTTGCCCTTATGAGTGCGGTCTACAAAATATTGGCATTCCAGCAGGTAGGCATCAGTACTGTCTACATCCAGCTCTTCTATGGACCCATCCGGTCTATATACGGTTACTTTAGATGCCTGGTCCCTTTTTTCTATGTTCTTGCCGGCTCTAAGTATCCATTCAATTGTGCCCTCGGTGCATAATATCCTGAATATCATGGTGAAAGGGAAAGCGCCCTTAAAAGCCCAGCCCCCTTCAGCCAAAGCAGCTACCCCATTGGCAAACTGGATATTGGTAGCTATATGCACCATGCCCCCCTGCTTGATATTGTCCGGGTTATAGACTCCCTGGGCCATAACCACTTCCGGTTTTCCCAACAGCCAGATTAAAAAATCAAGGTCATGGATATGCAGGTCCACTGCTGCTCCTCCGCTGTACTTTTCGTTAAGGCCCCAATCGCCTTGGTGCCAGTCCGGAAGTACGGCCAGCCTTTCGCAATAAGCATGCAGGGGCTGTCCCAGGTTTCCGCTTTGCACCAGTTGCCTGGCTTTTATATATTCAGGCCAAAACCTAAGTACATGCCCGATCATTCCCTGCACCTTGTTTTTTTCTATTACCTCTATCATCTGGTCAGCTTCATCCAGGGAAAGAGCCATGGGTTTTTCACAAAAAACATTCTTACCATTTTCAGCTGCCAAAGCAGTTAGCGGCTGGTGCAAGAAAGTTGGTGCACAGATATCAACATTATCAATTTCTTTAACCTCCTGCAGGCACTGATCCAGGTTTTCATAATATTCTGCGCCATGCTCCCTAGCCATCTGTAGCCCTTTTTCTCTTACATTATCCACCACCGCCACTAACTTGGCATTCTGTAACTGCCGGTAGGCATCAGCATGAACCTTACCTATAAACCCTGCGCCTACTATTGCAATGTTAACCATAATCTAGTTCATCCTTTCCTACACATACCCATAACTTTTTAAAAACTGGTATGACTGGGCAACAGCCTCATTAATCTCATCTAAGGTTCGCTCCTTGCCGTCAAATTCTATCTCTACATCTATAGGCCCCTGGTAATCAGCTATTTTTTCAAAAATAATTTCAAAATCCACTAATCCCTGGCCCAAAGGAGGAAAGTTCCAGTCGCCTTTCTTGCCGCTTCCGTCATCTTTTAAGTGCAAATAAGCCATATAGGGCAGAGCCGCATCTATATCAGTTTCAGGCCTTACTCCGCCATACATTATAACATTGGAAGTATCGTAGTTGAGCCTGACATTGGGGTGATTTACCTTCTGTATTACTTCTGCCCCCTTGGTGCCATTGTTAAGCCAGGGTCCATGCATCTCCAGGCAGATGGTAATACCTTTGTCTTTAGCATAGTCAGCTAACTGGCTGATATCCTCATAAAACTTCTTTTCATCCTCTCCGGCATCAGTTACCAGATAAGAAACTCCAGCTTTATGGGTAAAGTCCATTACTTTCTTTAACCTCTGTACCCCGTTTTCGGTTCCCATACGGGTATGTCCTGATACGGCAATCATTTCCAGGTTATAGCTGGCTACCTTATCCAGCACTTTCTTATAGTCATCCGGACCCATATCTTCAGGCTTGGGCAGGATATGCTCAAAATAACCGGGGCAAGTAGCCATATCTACATATTTAAACCCGGCAGCAGAAATGCCGGCCAGGGCTTCATCCGGCCCGAAATTAGGATAGGTGGAAGTAACTACTGCTATTTTATTATTCATTTGTTTGCTCCTCTCAGCTATGGTTTAGGGAAGTACCCTTTTAGTTAATCCTTGTGGATACATTTTTTGCTGCATAAAAGCCTCAGCATAGGGAACAGCAGCTTGGAATCCCCTGAATTTGGCTACCGACCTTATAAATTCAGGGGCATCACTATCATGCATATCTTTTAGCCATCCCAGCTGGGTCTCCATCTTTAGCATCATTTCTATTTTAGTTTCTATGGTATCGGTTATATCCACATATTCCTGTGGCTCAAAATTAATTCCAGCCAAGGTGTCCATGTAATATAGGTAGGGAAGCTTGGTTGAGGCATCATAATCAGACTTCCACAAAACCAGGTTGGCCAGATAAGTTGCCTCAAATACAAGCTTGCTGGTATTTACATGGTCTGAATGGTAATCGCCGGGCGAGTGGGTAATAACCAGATCTGGATCAGCCTTCCTGATGACATCAATAACTTTTGCCCTACCATCCAGGTCCAGCACTACTTCCCCGTCTGATAATCCGCCCCATATGGAAGTTGCACCTATAACCTTTGCTGAATTAATAGCTTCCTGGCGCCTCAGCTTGGCAATCTGTTCAGAGGTATGGGTAGAACTACCCTTATTTCCGTCACATAAGTGACAAATAAAAACCTCATGCCCTTCTTTGGCAAACCGGGCTAATGTTCCGGCACAAAGAAGCTCTACATCATCCGGATGCGCTCCAATGGCAAGTACCTTCATGTTCAATCATCTCCTTAATAAGCTTAAACTCTTTTCATCTTATATACACTCACTTTTTGTTATATCTAGCACCTCCTTATGCTTTTTTTCCAATTTTTTTCCCTTATTCCTCCTCTCATCCTGTTTATAATTATATCCACATCCCCAATTAAGGGAATTAAGATAAAACTTCCTGGGCAATCTTATAAGGGAATTCTCCCACCAGCAGGGACTCCACCGCCATAAAAGCCGAACCGGTAACTCCTGCATCTTCTCCCAAAGAAGATAGCTTCAGGAAAGGCGTTTTAAAGGGCAGTGACCCCTTAACAAAATTTATAACTGGCTTTAAGAACCAGCTTTTTACCCCGGGCAGGCCGCATATATCGCCGCCGACCACTACAATTTGGGGATTAAGCAGTATAATGGTGTTTACCAGTACTACTGATATCAGCTCTACTGTCTCCTGTATGATTTTAGCGGCCAGCTTATCCCCCTTAAGGGCAGCATTGCAGACCATGGAAGGGGTAATGCCGTTTATATCTTTTTTTACTAAATCCCCCATTATACTGCTGGCTCCAGCCTTTATGGCCTCTACCGATTTTTTAGTAAGGCTGGTAACCGAAGCATTTTTTTCCAAGAACCCCTTGTTTATGATCTTAAACTTTAAATTTTTTTCGCCCACTATACTGAACCCCACCTCTCCGGAAGATCCGTCTGCACCCCTGAACAGGTGGTTGTCTATTATGATTCCGCCGCCAATACCATTGCCTATTTCCATAAAAAAGATATTGCTAAACGGCTGGCCATGGCCATAATTCTTTTCCGCCAGTGCGGCCAGGTTAACATTGTTTTCTATAAATACCGGCACCCCAAATTTCTTGCTTATGTGTTTACCTATATCCAGGTTTTTCCAACTCCCATACAGGGGAGCGCTTACTATCCTTCCGCTTCTGGCATCCACTACAGCCGGGATGCCGATGCATATGGTTTTAATTAAAGACCTGTAATTGTTGTTTTTTAAGATAGTGTTGATATCTTCATATAATTTATCAATAATATCTGGACTGTCCGTAATGGCTGAGCCCCATTGTTTTTTTATGGCTTCCCCGCTGAAATTGGACAACAGGCTCCTAATTTTTCCCCTTCCCAAATCTATGCCCAAAGCAAAGCCCTTCTGATCGTTTATCTTAACCAGAATAGGCCTTTTGCCGGTCCTGGTTTTTACTTTTTCCGTTTCTACCACATACTCTTCCTCCAGCAGTCTCTCTACCACCCTGGACACGGCAGGAGCGCTGATGTTAAGGTTACGGGACAGGCTTGCCCTGGAAATAGGGCCGTGCTGGCGAATATAGTTAAAAATTATGGACGTGTTTATACGGTATTGTAATTTAGCGCTGGCTGTTTTTGAAAACTTTAATGACTTATACATAACTAAATAGTTAGTTACTTACAGTTACTAAGCAACAATAAGATAACATAATCCAGGGGGAGGTGTCAATAGAATTTATGTATTTATGCAGCTTAAAAGAGCCTATTTCTTAAATTATGGCCAAAAGGCTTACCGTTTATTTCTTCTGAAAATATAAGTGGCTAAATAAACCACATAACCGGTTTTTAATACAATAAACTTACAGTTCCTGATAGCAATATTTTTGCCCAAAGCCTTGCCCCCCACTGTTAAGGAAGCAATAAAGCCGGTTATCACTACACTTAATAGCGTTTTTTCCAAAGTAGGGTTATCAATCATTAACCTGAACACTATAACCGCTCCCACCGAGCCGCTCACAATACCGGTAATATCCCCGATTACGTCATTGCAAAAATTAGCTACCCGGTCTGCATTCTTTATCAGCTCTACCGCTTCCCTGGCCCCCTTTATTTTCTTGGCAGACATGGAATTAAGGGGAACTTCAGTGGCTGCAGTTACTGCCACCCCTACAATATCAAACAATACCCCTATGGCGATAATGATTACCAAAATGATTAATGCCGGGATCAGGGCTACATTAGTAATAAGGGTCTCAGATATTAAACTGAGTAGAATAGCTAACAGAAAGGTCCAGGCAGTTATGGCTATAATCCAGCTTCTTATATGCTTGCTGGACTTTTTATATTTAACCAAAAATTTTCCTCCAGTAAAAAGATGGTAGTACAGCGAGTAAACTTTGCGGTTTAGGTCCAGTAGGATTTCCCAGATGGATACTTATGCGTTGCCACATAAGCGGTTTCCCTTTAAATCCATCTCTATAGCGTCACCTAACTATAGGACTGGATTACCACTAAAACCACACTGTAATCCCCGCCGTACTTCTCTTTCGAGAACAGTCTAGGAGCTTTCCTCGACAGTTTCACCAACCACTAGCCTCTTTAGCAAAGAAGGTTTCAGCCGGGTAGCACTTAAAGCTGCTGAGCTCCTAGCAGCTTTACCACTCAACAGCGGCATCCCCCTACTCCACGCAAGGCAGGCTACACTGCAGGGCCTATTAAGCCACTGCAGGTTACCTCTAGATGCATTGGTTGCCTTATACATCTAAAGTCTCCACGGAAGCTGGGTCTACGCCCACATGCCGTTGTGGATCGCCCAACTTCCTTAACCCCCAGGTCCAGCCCCCAACTGGGCGTCAGCAGCCAGACCCACGGACTTCACCTGTACGCCCTTAACGGATTTTTAGCCCCGCCTTCATGATTGGGAGTACTGACTAGAATACTGCACCATCTTTTCATTTATCAAAATAACAACTTTGGTTTGGTATAAATACTTATATCACACTCATTGGTTTTTCTCAATATCCAGGCATTCTGATTAGTATTGGCTAAAAAATTAAGAAGACATATAGAAGGCAAAATCTTTTTTGCCGGAGTTTTTTACCCGGTAAAGGGCAATATCGGCTTTTTTTATAAGTTCTTCCGCCGTATTTCCGTCCTCAGGGTATAAGGCTATACCCATGCTTATGCTGGCTGAAACCATACGGCTATCTATATTTATAGGCTGGTCCAGCACCCTTATGATTTTATCTGCCACCCTGGCTACATTATCCCTGTTGACCAGGTTGGTAAACAAACATATAAATTCATCCCCTCCCAGCCTGGCTACTGTATCTGATTTTCTTACTGCACTTTCTATCCTTTTTGCTACCTTAATCAAGAATTCATCACCTGCTGTATGGCCCAGAGTGTCATTTATGTCTTTAAAATCATCTAAATCCAGCATAGCTACCGCTACCTGGTTTTTATTTCTCTGGGCATTAGCCAGGGCCATTTCTATGCGGTCACCAAACATCCTACGGTTAGGCAAACCGGTAAGAGGATCGTAATAGACCAGGCGGTTAATCTGCTCCTGGTTCTTTTTTCTTTCAGTTATATCCCGGGCAACGGTTAGGATAGCTTTTCGGCCCTGGTAATTAATAACCTGGCTGTTTAACTCCACCGGAATTATGTCTCCTTTTTTAGTAATGTGGGCACTCTCCATGAACGCCTGTCCTTCTTCCATAATCTTTTCCACCCGCCCGGTAACTTTAGCGCTAAATTCTGGTGAATCAATATCTGCAACTGATAATTTAAGCAATTCTTCCTTGCTGTATCCTAACCGGCGGCAAGCCTGGTCATTTACTTCCAAAAAATGGCCTTCTAAATCATGGATGAATATAGCATCGTCGATTAAATTAAATAGATCCAAGAATTTCTGTGCTGTTTGCATCAATCTTTTTTCGGTATTGCGCTCTAAAGCTTCCAGCTCAATATTTTCTAAAGCTAGGGCTATATCTGCTGCCACCTCTGCAAACAATGCCTTTTCCTCAGCATCATTTACAAATTCCTGGGATATGGATACTACCATATACCCATAGGTTTTTTTCCTTTTCAGGGGTGCGCTTAAAGCTCCCCTGTTATTGTAATTACGGCACAGGATACAGTCTTGACAATCATGTCCGGTATTATCAGTAGACCAGAACTCATCTTGTTTTAAATTATTCAAGCAATTAAGATAACCACCCTGCTTAAGATGCCTGCCCAGGTTTTCTTCCTCCCCTTCCAGGCCCGAGCTATATAGCTTTTCTACTTTTCCCTTACTGTCTACCAAGACTATCCAGCAATTTAAATACCCCCTGTCCCTGACCATAATATGGCAGACCTGTTCTAACAGCTGATGGGGATTATGCTCCCTTAATATCAGTTGATTAACATCTCCAATAGCACTAAGTATGCGGTTTAAGTGCTCTATTCTTTGGGCATCAGTTAGGGATTCTTTAGCCCTGTTTCTTATTACCAGCCCTATAATCACAATAACTATCGCCACTATAGCCCGCATATAAAATTCATGGATGTCGCCTATAGGCCACAAATTTTCTGTCAGGCTTCCGTTATCAAATAAAAAGTAGCTGGCCAGGGATTCAGCCAGCCAGTAGAATAAGGCTCCGCCGATAGAAATAAGTAATATTTTGTTGTACCATCCGTATTTAGACATAGCCCCAATATATATGTTGGATAATTTAAATAAATTTAACCCTAAAAGCCAAAGCAAACAATCCTGGCCAAACTATAATGACAGTAACCCCGCTTTGGCGGCAGCATAAAGAAGTATCTGCTGCCCTGTTTAAAAAAGATATTATTATACTTATAATACTATCAATACAAGATTGCAACTATAAATATTAAATACTTTATTTATTTTCTTAATTAATAAAGGGGATAAATAAGGATATCCTAATGTAGGCCGATTCGCCTCAGCCTTAGTGAATTGCTGACTACGGAAATGCTGCTGAAAGCCATGGCAGCAGCAGCAAAAATAGGGCTGATAAGTATGCCCAGCAAAGGGTACAGGGCACCTGCTGCTACCGGAATTAGCACTGAATTGTAAAAGAAAGCCCAAAACAGGTTCTGCTTGATTACCCTGATGGTATTCTGGGAAAGCCTTATGGCTTTTATCACACCAGTTAACCTGCCTTTAATTAAAGTGATGGAAGCTGATTCCATGGCTATATCGGTGCCCCCGCCTATAGCAATACCTATATCTGCCTGGGCAAGGGCAGGAGCATCATTGATTCCGTCTCCTACCATAGCCACAGTATGCTTCCCTTGCTGCAGCTTTTCTACCTGCTGGGCTTTATCCTGGGGCAGAACCTCGGATAGGACGGTCCCTATATTAAGCTGCCTGCCTATTGCTTCTGCCGTCTTTTTATTATCCCCGGTAATCATAACCGTATTAATTCCCATGTCGGCCAGCTCCCCTATGACCTGGACAGCATCCTCCTTTAAGGTATCCGCAAAAGCAAATACGGCACAGGCTTTGCCGTCAACTGCCATATAAACGGGAGTTTTACCTTCATAGGCCAATTCTTCCCCTTTTCCTTTAAGCAGACCCAAATCCACGCCATTTTCCTCCAAGAATTTATAGCTTCCCTTAAGAACTTCATATGCGCCTACTTTGGCCCTTATTCCCTTGCCCGCTACCGCTTCGAAACCTGTAGGCTCAACCAGCTCCATATTTTTTTGCTGGGCTTTTTTTACCAGCGCCCTTCCCAGGGGATGTTCTGAAAAAATTTCTGAACTGGCCGCTATAGCCAGTATATCGCCAGCAACACAGTGGTCAGCCGGCACTATGTCTGTAACCTGAAGCTGGCCATAGGTCAGGGTACCGGTTTTATCAAATACTACCGTATCCAGTTTGTGGGCAACCTCCAAGCTATGGGCATCTTTTATCAGGATTCCCTTCTCTGCTCCCAGGCCGGTCCCCACCATAATAGCAGTAGGGGTAGCCAATCCCAGGGCGCAGGGGCAGGCAATAATTAAAACCGATACAAAGCTCACCAGGGCATAGGTTATGGAAGGGGCAGGGCCAAAAATAAGCCAGGCAGCAAAGGTTATGACTGCTATACCCATTACTGTGGGCACGAAATAACTGGCTACCGTATCCGCCATTCTCTGGATAGGAGCCTTGGAAGCCTGCGCCTGCTCCACCATCTGTATGATCTGGTTAAGCAGGGTATCAGTCCCTACTTTGGTAGCCTTGAATTTAAAGGAGCCGGAAGCATTAATAGTGCCCCCTATAACCTGATCTTCTTCCTTTTTTTCAACCGGTATTGATTCCCCGGTAACCATAGACTCATCTATGGCGCTGCCACCTGACACTATAATACCGTCTACCGGTATCTTTTCGCCCGGCCTGACTATTATAATATCATTTACCTTAACCGACTCTATCTCCACCTCAATTTCCTGTCCGTCTTTTACTACCCTGGCCGTCTTGGCCCCCAGCTGCATCAGCTTCTTAATAGCAGAAGATGCCCTTCTTTTAGCCCGGGCTTCAAAATAGCGGCCCAGAAGTATAAGGGTTATGATCATAGCTGCCGTATCAAAGTAAATATGGGGCTCTATGCCGGCATTGGTAAAAAGGAAAGGGAAAAAAGCAGCTACGCTGCTGTAAATAAAAGCGGAAAGGGTGGCCACTGAAACCAAGGTATTCATATCAGCAGTCCGGTACTTAAAAACTATGACCAGGCCCCGGTAAAAGCCGGAGCCTACCCAGAACTGCACCGGAACGGTAAGGAAAAATACCACTATATGCCTAATCTGGTCCGGCAGCCTGTCCAGACCTGGAATCCAGTTCATGGAGCCCAGGAAAATTAAAACAGAAAGGGCTGCACCCACCAGCAGTTTAATTAACAGGGCTTTCTGTTTCTTTTTTTCTATTAATTCCCTTTTTTGTTCCAAACTTAATTTTTGGTCGCCCATAATTACTACATATTCTATAATATTAGTAGTGATATTATTTTAAAAATAATATATTGTCAACCAGCCTGTTTGTACCCCACAAAACAAAAAGAACCCCTGTCCTGTCCCTAATTTGCCGGGCAGGCCAGGGGTTAGTATTATCCACTAGGATTCTTCTTATTTTATTCCTTATTAAGTCTTACTTAACCATGCTCTGGGCCATTATCATTTCAATTTCGCCCCGGTTATTTTCAGGATCATAATAAGCACCAATCAGCCTTTCGTAAGGCAGGGCATTAATCCTGTCATTCATGGCATTAAGTGCCAGTGAATTAATTTCTATGGCTTTATGTACCGGCATCCTTTCCGGATTAATATCAATACCGAAGTATTCTTTAAAACCAGCCATCTTCAATACCAGCATCATGGCTTCAGCCTGCTGCCATTCCACTACGCCTACATTTAGGTCCTGGTCATAGTTTCCCATAGGCTGGCTGTTCCAGTGAGTATTAAACAGCCTGCCTTCCCTTAAGCACCTGGCAATGGCATAAGGGGTGTCCTCGCCGCCCATCCTGATATGGCCTATTTCCGGCTGCATCCCCATCAGGGCGATCCCCTGGGAAAGCAGGTCGCGGTTAATTTTATTCTTCATTCTGCCTTCAATATCCTTGCAGGCAATTAGGCCGTCAGCGGTAGTACGGTAAATATTGTTGGGTATAGGCTCATAAGGCTTGGGCTCTATGGCACAAATAATACCGGGCACTTCATCCATGGCTTCTGCTACCGCACCTTCAAAACGGTCCCACATATCAAAATAATCGGTCCCCAGCGAATAGGTATATCCGTCTATGCCTGGCCATATACCTGCGTGGTGAAGGTTCTTATCCTTTACAAACTTAAAACAGTCCACCAGGGTTTGTATGGCCTGGTCACGATACTTGTCTATGGGATTGGACAATGAACCAAATTCATATTGTTTGGGGAAGAAAATAGCAGGATATGCAGATTGGAGCACGATACCGGTTTCCTCTTCCAGCTGCTGGTAAAGGTGCCAGTTCCCTTCATTGACTTCCGTAGGGTAATGGGCCTCTATGGCTTTAACCCCATATTTAGCCATCTCAGCAGCCATTTCTATCCTGCTGGGTATATCCTTATTTTCTATATAGGAATCGTGGAATCTGCCTCCTACTGGGGTAAAGTACCATATGCCCACAGAAAGTTTTAAGTCCAGCTGAAAAGAGTTCAAATGATCCAATAACTCTTGGCTGTTCCTTCTTTTCTTCTGGTAGCTTACATCTACCACTTTGTAATCGCTACACATTTTGTAACTCCTGTCTTTGATAACCTTTTACATTATTTTTCAACTTACAGCATAAACCTCTTCTTTTGAAAACAAGGCCCCGGACTTTTGCCTAACCTTACTGCCAGCCAATTCTCTTTAGGGCCTTGTTTTCCATTATCTAATCCTGTAGTTAGTTTTAGCTAACCTTTATCTGCACTTTCATAGGATTATCCACCCTGTTCTTCAGGTTAATTATAGCTTTCTCTGTATCCTCCAGGGAATAAGTATGTGAAACCAGGGGTTTTACATCTACCAGGCCGTTCTTTAGAATTCTTAAGGTGGTAGGCCACACCATTGGTGACAGCCAGGCAGAACGGATCTCCTTATCCATGGTATGGAAACTTAATGCTGGTACGTGGATTACATCGTCTGCATTGGGAAGTCCAAAATGGATGAGTATTCCACAATTGCCCACCAAATCTATAGCCTCTTCAAAAGCAGCATTGGAGCTGGTAGGGACAAATGCCCTGTCTGCCAGCTTACCTTCAGTCAAATCAGCTATTTCCTTTTTAAGGTCTGCAGCATAATACTTGGAATTCTTATCCCTTACATTAAACACATAATCGGCACCATGTGCTTTTCCCAGTTCCAGCATGTAATCCCTAGTACCAGTAAGTACTACTTTGCCAGCTCCCATGGATTTTGCCAGCTGCACCATCATCTGCCCCATGGGCCCGGGGCCGGCCACTATTACAAATGAGCCTGGCTCCATATCTGCTTTTTTGAAAGCATTGACCACACAGGCCAGGGGTTCAGTAAAAGCGCCTTCTGAAAAACTTACATCATCAGGCAGCTTAAACAGGCCGGTATAGTTAGCCAGGGCATACTCCGCAAACGCCCCGTCATAGCTTACCCCGGATACATTCATATTTTCACAGAAATGGGTTTTACCTTCAGCGCAGGAATAACAGGCATTACAGAATTGTACCGGATTAACCACTACCCTGTCCCCTTCTTTAAACAGGCCCAGGGCTTGGGGGACTTTCCCTACCTTATCTACCACGCCTGTAAATTCATGCCCTAGCACTATGGGCCCTTTGCCAGTAGGTGTATCTACCGGGCTTAAGCCATAATAATAGGATATATCTGAACCGCATATGCCTACAGATTTAACCTTTACCAGTACATCGGTATCCCCTACTTCTGGTATAGGCACATCTTCAAGTTTCATATTCTCAGCATCATAAAAGACCTGAGCTTTCATCGTATTAGCCAATTTTACCTCCCTTATCCGTATTTCTTAATTAACATATCCAGATATTCTTTGTTTTCCTTGGTTACGTCCATAGCATTTGGCCAGAAACATAAGTCAATAGCCCACCACTCATCATCATAACCGGCTTCCAGTATGGCTGGTATGATTTTATCAAAGTCCAGTACCCCTGTTCCTAAAGGAGCGTGGGTGGAAGTATCATCATCATGCAAAGTTTCGTCAGAATCTATTAAATGTATATGCCCTATTTTTCCAGTAAGCATATGGGCAAACTGAACCACTCCACCGGGAAGTGTTTCTTTTGGGCCCAGCTGCCTGGCCCCAACTACCGCGCACATATGGGCATGGCAGGAATCAAACATTATGCTGAAATTAGGGTGGTCCACCTTGTATACCATCCTGACCACCTCGCTGGGCTTGTTAAACAGAAAGCCTGGCTCAAATTCCCAAACCAGCTTAACGCCCTGGTCCTGGCAAATTTGAGCTGAATCTCTCCATACATCCGCTACTTTCGCAAAACAGGCCTCGTAATCCATGCCTCCCGGAATCTCAGTAGGAGGATCTACAGTATCCACTCTCAGTTTAGGTATATCCAGGTCTTTACATATCTCCAGATTGGACTTAACTGCCTCCAGGTATTCCTCCTTGGTAGAAGTGGCTGGTGAAGGATAGGGAGCTGCCAGCCCGGAAACTCCTAAACCATATTTATCCAGCAATGCTTTTACCTCTGCTCTTTTCTCCTTGGTATTGGACTCCAAATGAGGCGGGAAAGCAGCCATCTCGATACCGTCAAAATTTAGTTCCTTTAATCTTTTTAAAACCTCTTCAAAGGGTACAGGATCTTCTTTATAGCCTCCCCATATATATGCCCATCCCCCTATTGATGTTTTTTTTGCCATGTCTATGCTCCTTTCTAAATATTTACTTTCTTGAACCTGAAAATTAACTAGCTTTTATATTTCTTGAGCTGGGGCGCATCTGTATTGATGTCCGGCCCAAAGAACTTGATAATTTTTAGATCCGTTTTTCCCGTATTTTTAACCGTAATGGGCTTAACCGCCCTATCGCCGGATATCAGCAGTTCATCATACTCAAAATTTTCACCTTCCACTTTATGGCCATCAAAGGTGCCTTCGCCCCTCCATACCAGTATGCTGAACACTCCTTTTTCCGTAAAGGTAAAGCTCTGGCCCGGTTCAATCACCATTTTCTTTCCTGAAAACTTGCTGGTGCCATAATAAATCCAGTATTCCCTGCCGCCTGGCTGCTTGGACTGTTCTACCTCTATATTGGCCAAGTGATGGTTTTCATAGAAATAGGGGTCCCCATTGGCAGGCCAGTCAATCAGTTCCAGGGCTGCCCTTTCTTCCTTTTCCCTTTTATTCTTTTCGCTAATGTCTTTGTAAAGAAGGTCCTTGGATATAATTTTACCTGCATTTAAAGCCTGCAGCATGGCCATTACATCAGAGTCCTCCTGCAGTTCGAGGGTTAATGCAGTTCCAGGGGCATGAAGTATTCCAGAAGGGAGGAAAAAGCCTTCCCCCGCAACATTAAGATAAGCCCTGGAATGCTGCAGGATAAGATCATCTTTCCATTCTTCCAGGTAAGGAAGCAGGATGTCGTATTTCTTCTGTTCATGAATATAAGGGTGCACCCCAAAGAAAGTCTCCGGATGGGGTCCCATGTCTACATCTTCTAGAAAATAATAGGCTTCATCCTTGGAATTTCTGCCCACCAGGCTGGCATGTTGAGTCATGGGGTGTATGTGATAATGAATCCTGGTCCCAAAATCATAAATTTTGGCCAACCTGTCCAAACCTTTATGGGTTTTAGCGTAATCCTTTCCCATGATAAGGTCACCTGCCTGGTCAACCGCATCTTTAAGGGTGATATCCAGGCCTTCAATCTTTAAATAGCTTAACCCCTCATCCTCGGGGCCTACTGCATTATCAGCATGGGTAACTGAAGCCAGCCACCTTTCACAGATAAAGCCTCTTTCTCCTACATCATACTCTTCTTCCTTTAAACCAAGCCTCTTCCCAGGAGGCAAAAAATCCCTGGCTACCCATGCCGGGTTTAGTTTTAACACTCCTGAATTTTTTTCAAGTTCCTTTTCTACTATATTCCTTATATCCGTCACCTATACCTCCAATAAACTAATTATTCAACATTTGGTGAATGCTAACCAAGTAAGCCTTTCAAAAATCTAAGACCTTTTTGAGCCAGCACAATATCGCTTTCCTCAGTCTGCCTCCAAATGGAAGCAGCCTTAGCTATTACCTTGTTCTCCGGGGTAAATGATTCTATAACTACCCATTTGTCATAGCTTATCCTTCTTAAAGCATCAGCAATAGATTTCCAGTGGACCTGCCCTGTCCCTGGAGCACCCCGGTCATTTTCACTGGCATGGAACATGTACAGCAAATCTTTGCCGGCATCCAATACTGCCATAGCCGAATTCTTTTCTTCTACAGACATATGGAAAGAATCCAGGTGTATCTTTAACCGGTCGCTGCCAACATCCTTACACATCCTAACTGCATCTTTGCAGATATTTATAAAGTCGGTCTCAAACCGGTTCAAGGGTTCAATAGCTATATACACTCCATATTCTTCTGCCCACTGGCATGCTTTGCCTAAGTTTTCCACAACTGTCGCCCACTGGACTTTCCTTTCTTCTTCCGGCACCATTGACGCTCTTCCTACAGCTGAATAAACCGGCCCCACCAAGGTTTCCCCACCTAATTCAGCACAAGCTTCCAGGCAATCCCTTATATAGCTTAAGCCGTTCTCAATATGTTCCTTATTAGGGCCTCTTATGTCCCTGTCTTCCCCAAACAATCCACAGATAGAAGAACAAACCAGGCCATTATCTTCAAGCACTTTTCTGGTTTTGGCATAATCCAAATCGCCTTTCTTTTCCAGGGCGATCTCCACCCCGTCAAATCCTATTTCCTTGAATGTAGGCGCGAGTTTTTTTATGTGCTCATCTTCAACTGTTCCCGTGTAGAGCAGGGTATTAATTCCAAATTTCATTTATACCTCCCCATTTGTATTGGACCTTTAATAGTTTATTTTCTCTTTCTTGCCAGTCTTGGCTGACTTTAGCATGGCATCGCAAATAACGGCATTCCTGTAACCATCCTCAAAATTAGCAACATGGGGATCCATGCCGCCTTTGCCCATTACGGCCTTAACCATATTATAGGCAATATGCACAAAGGTGTTCTCCCAGCCAATGATATGACCGTGCGGCCACCATTTATCATAATAAGGATGATAGGATTCAGTCACATTAATGCAGTGGAAGCCCCTGGTATCCTCCGGCTGCTCGTCTTTCCAGTAAACCCAAAGATTGTTCATATTCTCCAGATCCCACCAAATGCTCCCGTTTTCACCATTTACTTCAATAACATTATAATTTTTTCTTCCATGGCAGAACCTGGAAGCTTCTATGGTCCCGATAGCTCCGTTTTCAAACTCTACCACTGAAGCAATAGCATCATCCACATCCACTTTGGTCATCTTGCAGGTAGCCTCATCTTTTCTTTCGGAAATAAAGGTTTTGCTGGAAGCCATTACGGAAGCAAACTCACCGCAAAGGAAACGGCCCAAGTCTATAATATGGGAACCAAGGTCGCCTAAAGCCCCGCTGCCGCAAACATCCTTGCTCAGGCGCCAAACCATGGGAAATTCAGTATCGGCAATCCACTCCTGCAGGTATTTAGCCCTGAAATGATAGATCTTTCCCAGTTTTCCATCTTCTATTAGTTTCTTGGCCAGAAGTATGGCCGGCACCATCCTGTAATTATAGCAGCAGATGTTCTCCACCTTATACTGGTTAACCGCATCCAGCATTCTTTTGGCTTCCTGGGCATTTACAGCCAAAGGTTTCTCGCAAATAACATGCTTGCCTGCTTTAGCCGCTTCAATACAAGGCTCTGGGTGCATATAGTTGGGGGTTAGGTTTTCTACTATCTGGATTCTGTCATCATTAATTACATCCCTCCAGTCAGTACTGTAATCAGCATAACCGTATCTTCTGGCAGATTCTTTTAAGCTTTCCTCATTTCGGCCACAAATCTTTACCAGTTTAGGTATGGCATCAGGAGGCCAAAAAATATAAGGCATCTGTTTCCAGCCATTGGTATGGGCTTTGCCCATAAAAGCGTGGCCTATCACCCCTATACCTACCTCTGGAATATCATCCATACCTTTCTCGGAAGACATTGAAACAAAACCTACTTTTTTTTCTTCAGCCATAAAGCACCCCTTTTAAATAATTTAATTTAATCGTTTAAGTCATATTACTATAAGACAAAATGCTTTAAAAACTTGTATTTGCCTCTTTTTTTGATATATCTTTTTTAGCAAAAAGATTTAAAACTAATTAAATAATACCAAATATATAAATTAATTATAATAATAAAAACACTACAGGTAAAGAAAAGTGATATTTGAATAAATTAACCGCAATTAATTTACCCGTAATATTTTTTTGACTGCAATTTCCAGGCGTTTTCTATATTCCGCAGGACCTTAGGAATTCCACACTTTTCTTAAGCATGACTTCATCTCCTACTATTTCCAGGGTTGAGTTTTCGATATCCTGGTCCTTTAGTTCCTGGCAAACCCCTTTTATGTCTATTACTCCATCCCCCATGGCTATAGTGGAAAAACCGGCACCAAACTGCTTACCCCTTCTGGGTATCCAATCTTCTCCCAAATCCTTCCAATGTATATGGTGAATTTTATCCTTAAATTTTTTAGCCACATCAACCGGGTTAGTTCCACCCAGCCAGGTATTGCCGGTATCCAGGTTAAGGCCCAGGGCGGGAGCATCGTCTAGCAGCTCAAAAATCTTGGCCAGGCCCTCAATAGTATCGGTTACCGGACCATGGTTTTCCACCAATATCCTTACTCCATAATCTTCAGCCATCCTTACCGGCTCATAGAGTTTTTCTGCTATTATGAAAGTCCTCTGCTCAAAACTTAATTTTTCAGCCCATTGGGTATGGGGCTCATTTTCGGTAGTGATTACATCTTTGACTCCCAGAGCAGCCGCAATTTTTATGGCTTTCATAATTTCTGCCGTACTATAACGGCTGGGCTTGGAAGGATCAAGGAGATTAGCATGGGCACAAACCGTAGATATTTTTATTCCATATTTATCAAACATCCTTTTTATATCGAAAGGATTGTCATCCAGGCTTACCGTGGGGCTAAAGCCTGCTGTTCCCAGCATGCTTCCCCCTGCATTAGTATCAGTAATATCAGCGCAAGTAAAGCCCATCTCTTTGGCTGCCTTTAGTTGGTCTTCCACACTGGCAAAGGGTTTGATTAACAAAAATAGTCCGATATTCATAATACCTCTCTTCCTTATAGATAATAGTTTAGCAATGATTGGTGGTTTAATTTTTTAAAAGGTGCTTGCCTCACTTTCATGAAAGATAGATAAAGCGGGTAACCAGGTTTTGTCTTTTTGAATTTTTACTGATGCTGTTACGCTTTTCATTGGTTTTTAAGGCTTCATATAATTTTGCTTATACGCTTAAACCACTTAATAAGGATTATGGCATATTATAATCAGATTACAATACCAAATAGATTTAGCATCAATTTGCCAAGCTGAAATAGCTTAAACCGGTTATGGGTAATATTTACATGAAACCACAGCTAAAATTATGGAAAATAGTTATTCTATATAGACAAAGCATGCAAGTTGGAATTACAATACTATTAAATCTTTTATCGGCTGTACTTCACTATTGACATAGGGTTTGCTAATCATTGGATATATTAAGCATATTTGAGTATCGGGGGGAATGGCTTATTATGAAAGAAAACCTCATTGCACCCTGCGGTATGAACTGCAGCTTGTGCATTGCTTATATTTTTATGCAAAAGGACCTAAACCAACATGGATTTCATCGGCAATATTGTCCCGGCTGCATTCCCCGTAAAAAGAACTGTACCTATATGGGACATAAATGTGAATCACTAAAAAAAGGAAGTATCAGGTTTTGCTTTGAATGTGAAGATTTTCCCTGCAAGAGCTTAAAAGCATTAGATAAGCGCTACCGTACCAAATACCACATGAGCATGATCGAAAATCTTCAATCAATTAATGAACACGGCCTGCAAAGTTTTTTAAAAAAGGAAGCAAAAAAATGGCAGTGCCCGGAGTGCGGGGGAGTAATATGCTGCCATAACGGATTGTGTTTAAATTGTGACCTGGATAAATTGCTTCAGAATAAGAAGTACCGATGGAATGAGGGTTAGACTCTTGGAATCACTAAACACTTATATAAAGGAATATAGGATACAGCTAAAAAAGGGAACATCCAGAAAGCTTATAAGGGCATTATGGCATTCATGTCAGGACTAAAAAACTACATGGAAAAGAAGTACTCGGAATATGCTTCAAGCGCACTTTATTATGGATATATGGATATGACCTATTTTGCATTTACCCCTTTAGAATTAAAGAAGAAAAATCTAAAAATTGCTGTCGTTTATTTACATGAACAGAACAGGTTTGAAGTCTGGCTGGGAGGCAGCAACAGAAAGGTTCAGGCTGAGTATATTGAGAAACTGAGACATATAGATACCGGAGACTATAAACTATCACGAATTAACCCGGGTGTTGATTCGATTATTGAATTGCAGATTATTGAACAGCCTAATTTCGACCGGGTAGAAGATTTGATGCAAAAAATTGAAAGTAAGACAATTGAATTTGCAAAAAATATCCTTTCAATTTTAAACGAATGATGGGTGAGCTATTCCATGGAAATAAGACAGTATATGAAAAACAAAATGAAGACAAGTTGCTGAAACTGATTAAGAATGAAGGTTTGAATTGGAAACGACATCAATATTAACCGCTCAACTGTATGGCTAAAATCCATGCTGAGAACAAAACACTGCCTTTGTGGGAAAGGCTAAAAAGTGTGTGTTTTTGAGGCTTTAAGAGAGTTTGTAAAACTAAATTTTGACATCAATTCTGGTATCTGTATTTAGCCTAAATATCAAATGTTGAGACAGTGATATTGATAACGAAGAAAGGCTGATATGGGCTTTTTGCTTGGATTGTGGCAGCTCGGTTTGTACTAAAATCCCCATTGCAGAAAATGTCGATAAAGGATTGTGGTAAGAGATAAATTTGAATTCGAGGTGGTGTAAATAATGATTGCAAAGGTAAATCTTAAAGAACAAGCACATAGTTCAAATAATCTATTTGAATATAAGGGGGTCGGTTCATTTAATAATCATATGATGAATGTCTTGCAAGTAGAGAATAGAACTTGGGAGTTTAATTTAAATCTGATAAATGCAAAGATATGATTATCCCTATGATAAATATACCTTGCTTTGAGCGTGAGGCCTAAAAAATTACTTCATTATCAAGACCAAAATTACCGGCTATTAAACCAGCAAAGTATTTACCCTGCTGGCCTGACAGACCAATATTAGAGATACCAGGGCTATTTCCTAATAGAGCCTAATATTATTATAGGGGATACCGATAACCTGGACCGGTCGGTAAGTATGACTTGCCTACATATTGTCTATACTGGCAGGAGCAGAATCCCTGATTACCAGATCGGGTTCCAGCAGCAATTTTTTCTCAATATCTGTTTCCTGCTTTATGGTTTTCAGCAGGGTTTTAACCCCCTGAATACTCATGGTCCTAATGGGTTGATTGATGGTGGTCAAGCTAGGGCTTAATACACTGGAGAAAGTAATATTATCATAACCTATAACTGCTATATCCTGGGGTATCCTAATTCCCATTTCATTCAACCTTTTAATGATTCCAAAGGCTATTTGGTCATTGGAAGCAAAAATACCTTTTGGTTTGGCTTTGGATAATATCTGTTTGGTGGCCCTATAGCCCAATTCAATTTTTTCATAAGCATTTTTCTCATCAGCTATATAAACCATATCTGGATTGACATTAAGCCCGAACCCCATCATGGCGGTGAGAAACCCCTGATACCTTTCCCTTAGGGAATAGCAGTATAGCGGTTCACTGCAATAGGCAATATCTTTAATACCCAGGGAAACAAAATGCTTTATGGCTAAAAAGCTCCCCTTTATATTATTTACCAGTATGCTGGGAGCACCCCGGTCGACCTCAGTTACCTCATCGTCTATAGCTACAAATTGGATATTGTAATTTTGAAGTTTCTTATAGCAGTCCCGGTTGGTAAGGCCGTAGCACACTATTACCCCTGCTACTTTCTGCTGTATAAGGGAAATTGTATACCAATCCTCGATGTTGGGATCATGCATGGTATAGCCGATAAAAATAAAGTAGCCCCGTTCCCTGGTTAATTTTTCAGCATATTTAATAATCTCATTGTAATAATTATTCATAACGTCAGGAACCAATATGCCTATTATATTGGTTTTCCTTTTCTTGAGATTACGGGCTACCATATTAGGAATGTATCCCAAGTCATCCGCGGCTTCCAGGACTTTCTTCCTAACTGCTTCAGAAATACCCTCGGTATTGTTTATGACATAGGAAACGGTAGCCTGCGATACTCCCGCAATACGAGCTATTTCTTTCATGGTAGGAGCACTACCGTTGCCGCTTTTAATAGTCAATGCTTTATACCTTCTTTAATGGATTGGCATCTGCCTGTCTAAATCCAAACATATGCTTGTTTTCTAAGACTGCAAAACATCCTAATAAGTTTCAGCAGCCATGCCCAACAACGCAATAGCAGAATAATAAGCTATTGTAAAGCTTAATGTCTTAAATGGCAAAATAAGATAAGACCTGGCAGAAACTTTATAATTTATGTAACAGCCAGTTTTTATACCCTTATTTTTTCAAAGCATCATCAAATGCGCCAGAAGCAGGATTTATATCTATATCTTTGACAAACTGGTAAGCTTCTGAAGCTCCCCTTATCCTGTCCATGCCTGAGTCTTCCCATTCCACAGACAGAGGGCCGTCATAACCTATGTCATTTAATTCCCTGATGATAGATCCAAAGTCCACATCCCCCCTGCCGGGTGAACGGAAGTTCCAGCCCCTGGTAGGCTTGCCAAACTCAATGTGGGAACCCAGTATGCCGGTAAGACCATCCAGGGTTACCGAAGCATCCTTGATATGGACATGGTATACCCTGTCCGGAAGTTCCCTGATCATGAGGTGGGGAGTGATACCCTGCCACAATAGATGGCTGGGGTCAAAGTTCATCCCTAATGTTTTTCTGTAATCAAAGGCTTCCAGAAGCTTAACAAAGCTGTAGTAATCATAGGCTATCTCAGTAGGATGGACTTCCAGGGCAAATACTATTCCTTTTTGGTCCATCTTATCAAATAAGGGTGTCCATCTTTCTACTATGGTCCTATAGCCTTCATCTACCATCTCCTGGCTGGTCTGAGGAAAGGAATACCAGTAATTCCAGATGGGGGAACCTGTAAATCCAGATATGATTTTAATGCCAAGATTTTCTGCTGCCTGTATTACGTAACCAACTTCTTCTATGGCCCATTTTCTCATAGCTTCTGGATTATCAGCTACAGAAGCGGGGGCAAAACCGTTATGCCTTTTATCAAATACATCCCCTACCAGCTGGCCGCAAAGGTGGGCGCTTATAGCCCAGGCACCCAGATTATATTTTTTCAGGGTATCTTTTATCATATTTACATAATCCTGGTCTTCAGCTGCTTTTCGGGGATCTACATGGTTGCCCCAAGTAGCCAGCTCCAATCCTTCATATCCCATCTCCGCTGCAGTTTTACACATTTCTTCAAAGGGCAAGTCTGCCCATTGTCCGGTAAAAATTGTTACTGGTCTCACTTTGTACCCCTTTATTTAGATTATAATTTTTTACTTATACCTATAAATAGACAGCTATCAATAAACAGGCTTACGGTTAAATGATTTTTTAATAGCTGCTAATTAAATATTAATATTGTTTTTTTTTATTTGCAAGCTATAAGCATTTGGCCACTGGCATACTTAAAATTTCAGCTGGTAAACTTCCTGGAAATGGGTGACCAGGTAATAGGTAACTACGGTTACCTTTATTAATACTGTAGAAGCCTGGGCCATAAAGTCCCTTAACTGGGGATGCCTGGCTTCCAGCAGCCGGTAATTAAAACTATCCTTTTTATCCAGGGTTCCAGCCTCGCCCATAGCGGTAACTGCTGAAGCCAAATAAAAATCATCTGCATAGTTTTGCCGGTCATCTATAAGCAGGGATACTATTTTATTCTCAGAAAGATACTCATATTTCCGGGAATCTGAACCCACCGCAAATACCAGGTAGCTTAAATCTGGAGCAGCAGCAAAAGCCACCAGGCTGGTATAGGGATAGTCCCTGGTATGGGTGGCCAATACTGCCAGGCCCTGTCCCCTGAGCAGTTCCTTTATTTTAGCTTTCACTTGTTTTTGATTGAGCATGATTTATTATTATAGGATAAAATGGTTAAAAATATATATATTTTAAGCTTAAATGTTATAATTATTACTATAAGCAATTTGAAAGGTGATAAGCTATGGCTAAAGAAGTAAAAAGTGATGAAATGTTTTGCCCTGAATGTGGCGCTGCTATAAAAAAAGGGTTTATGACCTGTTCCAATTGTAAGCTAAAGGTAAGACTAACCGAAGAGATAAATAAAAAGCAGGAAGAACAGGGAGAAAAATAAGGCGCTGATACCGGTTAACTTTCTACAAAGCCATTAATTAAACCCCAGCTTGTTCCTGGCCGTCTTTGGCCTATTTTCCTAATTTATTAGCTTTACAATTTTCAATTAGGCCTATAAATTTTTCTATACTTTTGCGGTAACGTTCTGCTGAGATTAGATACCCATTGCTATGGGTTCCGGCTATGGTAACCAGCTCTTTTTCTGATTCTATGGCCTGGTAAAGCTTTAGGGCATGATGGTAGGGTATATAACCGTCCTGTTTGCTATGCATCAATAACACCGGACATTTCACTTTGGCCACAGATTTTAAGGTGTTATAGTCAAATTGTAAAAACCTTCTAACCGGTAGGCTGGGATAAAGATGTTTTCCCATATCTTTCATAGAGGTAAAGGTGGAATCCAGCACCAAGCCGCCAGGCGTAAATACAGCAGCCAATTCCGCTGCTATGGGACCTCCCAATGACCGGCCGAATATAATGATTTTATCCAGACCTAAACCCCGGTCCCCAGTCAAATAGCTTAAGGCGGCCATGCCGTCTCTGTAAGTGCCTTTTTCACTGGGCAGGCCCTGGCTTCTGCCATACCCCCGGTAATCAATTATAAATACATTAAGCCCTACCTGGTTAAAAATTTTAATAAGCTCCAGCCTGTGGGATATATTTCCCCCATTCCCATGGAAAACTAATATAGTCTTATCTCCCGGTCCTGGTATCCACCACCCATTAAGCCTTATTTTAGGCTCAGAATAGAAATATATATCTTCATATTTGAGCCCGGCGCTGGCCGGGGTACCTATGATATCAGCAGAAGGATGATAGATGTGGCTGGCCTGGGTTAGGAATTTAGAAATAGCATAAGCTGCATAAGCTATGGCGGCCAAAGCAGCTATTATAATTAAAACTTTTAAGGTGGTCATTTTGTAAAATAATCATGATAAGCAAACAAGGCAGGAAAGCCCCCGCTATGTAAAAATACTATATTGCTTTTAGCCCTAAATTTCTTTTTTTCAGCCAGGTCCAGCAGCCCCGCCATAGCCTTGGATGTATATACCGGATCTAAAAAAATCCCCTGCTTTTGGGCCAGTAGCTTAATAGCTTTCAAGGCCGCCTGGTTAGGCTTGCCGTAACCCGGCTGCCAGTAATCATCTATAATATTTACATCGCTGCTTGCTATGTCTATGTCCTGGCCTATCAAGGCAGCAGTCTGCCTGGCCCTATCCGCTATTTCAGATGATGCCTGGGATTGATTGCCGGTAACACTTATACCTATTACCCTAATTTTAGTTTTCATGTCCCTGTTAATCAATGCAGCCCCTGCCAATAAGCCGCAGTAAGTACCGGTGGTACCCACCGCAGTAACCACATAATCAAGCCGAATGCTCCTATTTTGGCATTGTTCAAATAATTCCAGAAACCCCAGCACATAACCCAGTGAGCCCAGGGGGGTGTAGCCCCCGACAGGTATAATATAGGTTTTCTCCCCTAACAGCCCGGCTGGAATGCTGGCTATCAATACATCCGACAACTGTTTAATATTCTGGGGTCCGCCGGGAGTAAAGGGGGCTGGTTTTACTGGATCTACATATATCATCCTTGCTCCCAATATATGGTTAAGCAGTGAATTACCCTGGATTTGTCCCTTTTGGGAGGAAGAAACAATTATTACCGGCTCCAACCCCAGGCTCCGGCAGGCTATGGCTGTTTCCCGGCTATGATTAGACTGCTCAGCCCCAAAGGTTATCACCCTCTGGGCAGAATTAGCCATAGCTTCAGCCATAAAAAACTCCAATTTCCTGACCTTGTTGCCACCCAGCATATCATCCCTTTTTATCCATAGTTTATAGTTTTGGGGGCCAGGGCCCAGCCGGGATAACTCTTGCAGCAAAGTAGGATAGCTGCCCAGGGGGACACGGGGTATATTTTTTATGTTTTGTTGATAATCCATCAATCTTCCTGTTTAAATTGCTGGCCGCAATGGGGGCACTTTATGGGCCCCTTTTTCTTTTCATTAACAATCTCTACCAAACCTGAGCTTAATATGCCTGCAGGAATTGCAAAAAGCCCTACCCCTAAAAATGCTACTGTGGCACTAAGCAGCTTACCCCAGATTGTAACCGGTTTTAATCCAAAATCAATAGGCGTTACTGCCGAGATGCCCCACCACATGGCCTGGGGTATACTGCCAAAATTATCCGGCTGGGCCCTGCTCTCTATCTGGTACATCAAGCTGGAGACTATTATTAATAATAGGAATATAATGAACATGGCCATGGCTAGCTCCGCTCTTTTCCTTTTAAATACCTTCCCCAAGATATTGATAGATTCAAAGTAACGGCTGAATTTAAAAATCCTAAACAGCCTTATAAGCCTCATTATCCTCAAGAACCTAAGGTCTACATGGATCACGAAGGGCAGGTAGAAAGGCAAGACTGCTAACAGGTCTATCACCGCCAGGGGAGTAAATATAAATTTTATTCTGCCTCTTACCTTACCCTTAAAAGCGGGGTTAATATTAGATACCCATAACCTTAGCAGGTATTCCATGGTAAATATTGTTACCGAAAAAATCTCAAAATACCTAAAAACCTGATAATAACTGCTGGCTATGCTGATTACCGAATTAAGCACAATAGCGATAAGGTTTAAAGTTATAATGGCTATCAGAAATATATCAAATGCCATTCCCAGCTTATCTGTAGGCTCGGCTTTTTCCAGAATTTGATATAGCCTCTGTTTTATATTCTTGTATCTTTCCGAACCCATTTAATTTTTATCTTTTATTGGCTATTTCTCTATTACCAGGGCCTGGTATCAGCATCCTCAGCTTTTTTAGGCCTCATCATTATTATAAATATGATACTGGCCAAAGCAAACACAAATACTACTGCTTCAGCTATTAATGTAGAAAACTTATAATTGGCATAAACTGCCAAAAAATCTAACAGCAGGTGAACTACAAAAGCCACAGCTATATAATAATATCTTTTTTGAATAAAGGCCTGCACGATTAGAATGGAAAGAAAAATTTGAACCGTTATTGCAAAAATCCTTTCCAAGGCTCCCACCAGGGGCATATACCAGGCAATGCCTGCATACATTTGCTCTATACCCGGCACCAGCTGGGGCAAAAACCTATATACCACATAATTAGCCAGGCTGCTAAACCCCACCAGGATCATGGCTTCTCCTCCTCCGCCATGGCCAATCCCATACATCAAGCCTTTATGGTAAGTCCTATTCTTTATGATTAAACCCAGTCCTATAACCCTTACCCCTTCCTCAAATAAGGCCGCCGTAAAAGAGGCAAACAGGCCGGAAAGAACTATAAAGGTTTCCATGGTGAATCTTTGATTAAGCCATAGAGATACCCAGCTATTCAGTGGTATGCGTATCAGGGATAATAAAAATAAGCCAATTCCTAAAAAGAATATGGCCCAGGATACCCTGTATTTTTTCCAGATCCATATTGCTAATGCTATAGGGAGGCCAATCTCTATTAATATTGCCACTATGGAAGCAAGGTCAAACCAATCCATTTTTCTTCCTTTCCTTTAAAAAATTACTAAAATTATAATGCTGTCTATACTGCCTTTACAAGCATAAAAGTCTATTTACATTAATATTAAATTTGTCTAATTGGCTAAAAGCCATTAAAATCATTTTCAGTAAGTTAAGGCATGCTATGGGGGCAAGGCCGCTAGACCTTGCGGTATCAGTTTGGTTAACGGTGAAGCCCGCTATAGAATTAAATAATTTCTAGACAGGAAGGTAAACCAATCAATATGGATTTGGTAACCGGTGCCACCGGCCACTTGGGAAACGTCCTAGTAAGGGAACTCCTGGCTGCTGGGAAAAAAGTGAGGGTGCTGTTGAGGCCAGAATCAAAACATCAGTGCCTGGATAACCTGGAACTGGAAAAATTCTACGGAGACATAACCAGCCTGGATTCAGTCATATCTGCCTGCCGTAATGTGGAAAATGTATACCATACTGCAGCGGAGATATCCATTATGCCTGGCCGCAGCCAACGCCTTTCTATGGTAAACTTGCAGGGAACTAAAAACATTATTGAAGCTTGCCGTATTAACCAGGTAAAGAGGCTTCTTTATACCAGCTCCATCCATGCCCTGGCAGAAACAACTGCAGGTATAGTTATTGATGAAAATACTTGTTTTGACCCCCATAATCCCAGAGGTGCTTATGACCGGACTAAAGCAGCTGCCAGCCTGGAAGTTTTAAAGGCTTCCGGCAATGGCCTTGAGGCCATGGTGCTATGCCCCACTGCATTTATTGGACCTTATGATTACAAGATCTCTTTTTTGGGCCAATTCTTTTTAGATTATGCTAAAGGAAACTATAGGTTTATGCTTAATGGAGCTTATGATTGTGTCGACGTAAGGGATGTGGCCAGGGGCCACATTTCAGCGGCTGCCCTTGGCAGGCCGGGACAGGTATACCTGTTGTCAGGGCACTGGGTAGATATGAAGCAGATGACCCAGATGTTGGAAACAATTACCGGAATAAAGCCTCCCCGGTTTTGGCTGGGCAAGGGGCTGGCTGGCATTATTTCCTACCTGAGCACTTTATATCATTTTTTATCCCGCTCCAAACCCCAATTTACCCGATATTCATGGTGTACCATAAACAGCAATTTTCAGATTTCCAACCAGAAAGCCAGGAAAGAGTTGAATTATTATCCCCGGCCCTTGGCTGATTCCTTAAAAGATACAGTCAGCTGGTACTTAAGCCTTACTGGTCCTTATCCTGAAGCTCCATGAGTTCCTTAATCTTTTTCTGCTCCCATTCCTGGCCGGGAAATCGGGAAAAAACAAACACTCCCATGGCATGCCAGAATATTCCTATTCCCCAGAACAGGGTTACCCAGTAAAACCATAAGTCACGGGGGCTGGTTACTAGATTTATTATTAGCAAAGTAAGGTTAACCCCCAAATAAGCAAACAGGTGCCCGTAGAACCCCTTTATTTCTTCCACTCTTTTCTTAGCTTGCTTATATTTTTCCTCGTCCATTTCTATCCTCCTTAATTACTGGATATTATATTTATAAACTTTTCTACCAAATTAGGATCAAACTGTATTCCTGAATATTTTCGTAACTGCCCCAAGGCCTGTTTATGGCTGAGTGCTTTGCGGTAGGGCCGTCCTTTTACCATGGCATCATAGGCATCAATTATTGCTATGGCCCTGGCCATAAGGGGTATTTCTTCCCCCTTTAACCTTTGAGGGGAACCGCTTCCATCCCACCATTCATGATGGGACAATATGGCATCAGCTAGATTTAACAGCTGCGGGGTGGGTTCGGAAATTCGGTATCCTGTTTCGGGATGTTTTTTTATTACCTCCCATTCTGAACTGCTTAGTTTATCCCTTTTATTTAATATGCTTACCGGTACAGTTATCTTGCCTATATCATAGATGCCCGCCAGCATTTTTAGGTCTTTGACCTTGTGTTCCGGTAAATCCATGCTCCGCCCGAATTCTGCAGCCAGGTTTTCTAAAAACCTAATATGCTGTACCGATTGCCTACTCTTCTGCCTCAATTTATCCAGTAAAGAATCCAGTATGCCGCCATAGACACTTTTTCTTTCCATCACTTTTTGGGCATACATATTGCTTTCAGCTTTTTTTAATGTGGCAGCGATGCTTTCCTTGGGGATTGATTTAGTAGCAGCGCCTATAGATATGCTTAAGCTTATCTCTCCGCTTTCCATGTTTTTGCATGCCTTCTGGACCCTATTCATCAGCCGCTCTGCTGCTGCCGGGCTAAAGCGGGGAAGCAGTATAGCAAATTCGTCTCCGCCCCACCTGGCAATTATGTCCTCTTTGCGGCAGCTGGTTAATAGGACTTCTGCCGCCTGCTGCAATAGCCGGTCCCCTGCCTTATGGCCAAAAGCATCATTGGTTAGCTTTAAGCCATTTAAGTCTGCTATGATTATGGTAAGGGGGAGCTGCCTTGATGTGTTCAGCCTTTTTAGCTCTTCTTCAAAATATTGGCGGTTATAGAGCCCGGTAAGCATATCCTTAAATCCATAACTGCTTTCTTCCAGGTGTTTGTGGTTTACCTCTACTGCGGTGATTATTATATGTTTCTGGTTATCGGAAATATGCAGCCTGCATTTGGCTTCAATATTTATAAGGTGCCCATCCCTGGCTGTAGTGAGCAGGCCCAAACTGACGGTTTTCCCCCTTGGCAGCCACCGAACCAGGTCTGCACAGGACTGGGGCATATGTGGGAAAAGAATCCTGCTGAAATCAAGGCCTTTCATTTGGTATTTGGTGTACCCGTAAGCATCACAGGCAGCCTGATTGGCTTCTATTATTTTTGTATTTCCCGTTTCTAGAAGACCTAATACCCAAACATAAACAGGTATTTGGTCCAATAGGGCAGTATATCTTTTTTTTAACTGATTTAATTGCCGGCGGTCTGTAATATCGGTTATAGCCAATAGTAACACATCTTGGCTTAATTTTTGGATAATGGGGTTTACCTTCAAATACAGCTGCTGGTTTTCTTTACCTGAACCCCTATTAAGAGTTAAAGCCACTGCCTTCTGGCTTTCTAAGGCTTTGGTTATTAATTTTTCCAGCTGCCTCAATTGGCTTTTAGAAAACAGGTTCAATTGGGCTATAGATTTGCCCTTTACCCCAGACAGTGTATAACCGCACTGCCTGGCAAATTCTTTATTGCCTTCAATAATATTTCCTTTACTGTCAATTATTGCAGCCGGAGTTAAGCTTTTTTTAAACAGGGTTTGGTAATCTATTTCATATTTATGGCCAGATTTTAGTATGCTCATCTATTTCTTGAAGTATTATATTTATATAATGATTTAATTATATTACTAATAAGGGTAAAAAATAAGGGGGTTCTAACCTATGGATAAATTAATGCAGGGGCCCTGTTATGTCTACCTGGGGAGGGTTTTTTAATATTTCCTGCTCCGCTTCCTTAAAACTTAACAGCTTCCTTTTAGCTCCCTTATACTTTAATACCGATTGAGAATTAGCCAGTGCAATCTTTAGGCTTTTTTCCACGTTGCATCCATGGATAATACCGGCCAAAAAGGAGCTGGCAAAACTGTCCCCGGCTCCAGTTACTTCCACTATCCTTATATCCTGGGGGTAGATTACATAATAGATATTGTGTTCATCCAAGCAATGGGCCGGTTTTGGGCCATCAGTAATTATTACTGTCCGGGGTCCGGTTTTTCTTAATTTTTTTAGCTTATCCAGTGGTTTGCCCTGGCCTACCAGATAAGTTGCTTCTTCCTGGTTAAGCACCAGTATATGGGTATTATCCATAACAGGTGCCAGGTATTCAATGCCTTTTTCGGCCAGGTAGCTGCTGGGGTTAAACACCACCTTGATTTGGTTATCACGGGCATAAAGGGCCAAGCGCTTTAAGGCTTCAAATGACTTGCCCATCATAGTGCATATGTAAAACCATTTGGCTTTTAGGCAGCCGATATCCAGCTGGTCAAAGTCCAGGTTATCATTAACCCCTTTATAAGCCAGTACCGTTCTTTTGCGTTCAATACTGTCCAATATTATGGAGTAGCCGGTTTTTTCATGCTCCAGCTCAGATCTTGAACCCAAAAAATCCACTCCCTCCCGGTTAAGCTCCTCTATTATCTTATGGGCATTATCATCGGCTCCCAGCTTACCTACATAACCTACCGACAATCCCATCCTGGCCAGAGCTACGGCGGTGTTAATGCCTCCTCCCCCTGTATCAAAATCCAGCTCATTTATAAGCAGCTTGGAACCAGAAGGGTAAGAAATATAGCACTCTTCTCCCTCCAGGGTTTTTATGCATATGGATTCAGAACGGTCGGTGTAGGCAAATACATCCAGGGTGTTGGAACCTATGGTTATAACATCATACATATTTAAAGATTATTCAAGTACTCATAAGCACTGAGTACTGCGCTGGCTCCCTGCCCAGCAGCGGTTATAATTTGTTTGTAGGGGTAATTGGTACAGTCGCCAGCAGCAAAGATGCCTTCCCTGCTGGTCCTGTTTTTGATGTCCACTATTATTTCCCCTTTGGCGTTAAGCTCCACCATATTTTGGACAAATCCGGTTTGGGGCTGGTAGCCTATATTGATAAATACTCCTTCCACTTCTATATTTTGGACTTTATCTGCTTGTTTATATACCAATCCGTTTACCAGCTCCTTCCCCTTTATTTCCAATATTTGGGCCTTAGTTACAATATCAACCTTGGGACTTTTTTTTATTTTATCTATTAATTTTTGGCTTCCTGTCAATTTTTCTTCCCCGGTTAATACATATACTTGGGAGCATATGCCTTCCAGCTGGATAGCAGCATACAAAGCATGGTTTCCTCCCCCGATTACCGCTACCTTTTTGCCTGAGAACAAAGGAGCGTCGCAAGTAGCGCAATAGCTTATGCCCCTGTTTTTATATTCCTGCTCCCCTTTTGCCCCCAGCTGTTTGGGACTGGCCCCCGTGCTTATAACCACGGCCCGGGAAGAATATTCCTCCTTGCTGGTTTTTACCTTAACCCCTTTGCGGTTAACCGTCAAAGACATTGCTTTTTCTTCCAGGAAGTCAAAATTAAAATGGTTTAGATGCTGGTTAAATTTCTGTACCAGTTCTGCCCCTGATATTTCCTGGAAACCAGTATAATTTTCCACAGAAAGATTATAAATAACCTGGCCTCCCAGGTATTCTGAAAGAACAAGCAGTTTGACGTTCTTCCTGGCCGCATATATGGCTGCGGTTATTCCTGCCGGTCCTGCTCCGATTACTGTTAAATCATACATAACAAATTATCCTTTTTTACCAAACCCCCTAGGTGCATTCAGGGAGTTTACATATCTTTACTACTAGGTTTTAAACTATTAGAATTAAATAAAGGTGTCAACACCACCAGAATTATGAGTAAAACATATTATTATTACCAAAAAGGGAAAAACTGCCTCCAGCAAAAAGACCTGGTTAGGGCAATAATATATCTGGAAAAAGCCATGAAAGCTGAACCGGAAAAAGCTTCCATCAGGGAAGCTTTGGCTATAGCTAGTTACAATCTGGGTTTTTATCCAATGGCCAGGGACCATTTCCGGAAAGCCTTAGAAATAGATGCTGCCAATCATTTTGCCTACTACGGATTGGGGTTATCCCTGGCTAAATTAGGTAAAATAGAGGCAGCCCGGGGACAAATAAGGATAGCAGCTGTAATGGATCCTGACTGCCAGGATTACCATAATGCCTTACAAAAGCTAACCCCCTAGTTTTCCAAATACTGCAGCAGCCTGTATTCCTGCTGGATAGAGCTGACTGCTTTAAGGGTCAGTTTTTCTACATCTTCCAATATGCTATGGCCGGCATCTATATTTAGGGTAAGCCTTATACCCGGAAGTTTGTCCTGTTCCAGTACCGCTAATATGTACTCTGCCATCTCCATGTTAACCAGGCCTAAATTAAAGCTGCATATGTCTTCCCAGATTTCATGGTCAGGCTTAATCTGGGTGCCGCGGGAAGGCAGCCTTTTAAATATATGCAGTTCATAGCTGCCCCCATACGAAGACAGCAGGTCTAAAAACTGGTCTGTTTCATTAGAAATTTTCTGATATAGCCTACCTACCGGTTTGCTGTCCATATAAGAGCCGCCCCTGATGATAGCGTTAAAAGAAAGATGTGTCAGGTCCAGGCTGATTCCCAGGCCGCAGAGCTGAAAATTGGTTCTATCCTCATAGGCCTTTCCCATGCTGTAAAAGGAGCGGGGAACTTCTTCTTTTATGCTAAGGGCTTCATTGCGTTTAAAGGAGAGCCTAATCTGTTCGGGAAGCTGATTGTATACCAGGCCGCCAAACATGGTCATCTTTTGTTTTACCACTCTGCGGTAATCAGAAGACCACTCCAAAAAGAAAATAAAATCCTGCGGGGTAAAACCCTCAAATTTTTCCAAAGTAAAATTCCTGAAAATATTTTAAATTAATATTACCATAGTGGTGTTTATTGATAAATATGAGGTCTATTTAGAATCAGTAATTCTACAGACGTTCCCGTCAAATTTACCGCCCCGGTTAATGATAAGGGAATCAGTTTTGATATTGCCATTTACAACACCGGTTTCCTTTATCTCTACCGTTCCGGTAGCTTCCATGCTTCCCTCATATCTGCCCAAAATTACAGCGTCCGCTGTCTTTACATCAGCGCTTACGAAGCCTTTTTCCGAAATCAGCAGCTGGCCATCCACTTCCAGCTCCCCTAAAACCTCGCAATCAATTTCTATTGATTGTGATATTTTAAGTTTGCCGTCTATTTTGGCTGTATCTCCTTGAATAATTAATAGAGTCCTGTCTTGAGAATCACTTAAATATCCATCACTTGAAAAATCCTGCATTTTTTCCTTCCTGCATAACTGAAATAACTTATAATAATATTATGATATTTTTTTAAAATATAAAATATAATTTTTTTTAGTTATAATTAATTAAGAATATAGGATACTGGTTAGGTATTTTAGCAAATATAAATTATTCATACTAATTTTCGGCCAGGTTTATTGTTTCTAATTTCAGCCAGGTTGCCAGCAAGGCCAGTTTTGTATTATAAAGTAGTTAATATGAAAGAAACCATTAAAATTTTCAGTTCCCGCATAGAGGCTGAGGTAGCTAAAAGCTTTTTAAAAAGTAATGGCATTGAAAGCTATGTATCCTCTGACGACGCCGGCCAGATGTAT